>JAGSPR010000441.1 GCA_018262455.1 Deltaproteobacteria bacterium
CCGGTGCTCCAAGCTCGGACGCCACATCGAACCCGAGCTCGCCGCGTACATCGCGTGCCACGTGCTCGAGGCCCTCGACTACGCGCACAGCGCGGCGTCACCCCGCGGCGAGCGCCTCAACGTCGTCCACCGCGACGTGTCGCCGAGCAACATCCTGATCTCCCGGCGGGGTCACGTGAAGCTGGCCGACTTCGGCATCGCGCGCGCATCGACGCTCGGCCGAACCCAGGAGGTCGCGTCGGGGACGTTGAAGGGGAAGTTCGGCTACATGTCGCCCGAGCAGGTGCGCGGCGACGACCTCGATGGCCGCTCGGATGTGTTCTCGATGGGCATCGTCCTCGCCGAGATGCTGACGAGCAGGAGGCTGTTCAGCGCGACGAACGACGTCGAGCTCTTGCTCATGGTCCGTCGCGGCGATCTCGGCCGGCTCGATCTCTATGGCCGGCACATTCCCGACGAGCTGAACGCGATCCTCCGCAAGGCGCTCGCCGTCGACCTCGAGCACCGGTTCTGCACCGCGGATGCCTTCCGCAACGCACTCGTCGATTGGCTCGACACCAGCAAGCGCCGCGCGGGCGCCGCGCGGGTCGCCGAGCTGCTGCGCGAGCTCGAGCGCGAAGGCGGCGACCTGTGCGCGTGGTCGGCACGCCGTCCGTCGAAGACCTCGACGACGATGAGTGGCACGCAGACCGTGATCGCGCGCCGCGTGGCCTCGGAGGCCGCCGCGATCGGGCGCATCGCGTTCGCGCGCGCGGCGACCGCGCCGCCTGCCCCCGTGACCGTCACACTGGGTCCGGCCCCCGGGCCCGCGAGCCCCTCTCCCATCGCGCCCGTCTCTCCGTCGTCGCCGCAGACGTTCCCCCTCGAGGCCGGCGTCCTCGATCCCGTGCTGGTCGTCGATCTGCTGTGCAAGATCGCGCGCGAGCAACGAACCGGCGCCCTGATGATCCGCAGCGGCGAGCGGTTCAAGGAAGCGTACTTCCACGACGGCAATCCCGTGTTCGTGCGCTGCAACGTGCTGGAGGATCGGTTCGGCGAGTTCCTCGTGCGCCGCCAGGCCATCACGCGTGACCAGCTCGACCGTGCCCTCGCGGTGCTCGATCACTTCGGCGGGCGCCTGGGTCAGGCGCTGGTGAGCCTCGACCTGATCCAACCGGTCGATGCCGTGCGCCTCCTCGCCGACCAGGTGGCGAACAAGCTGGTGAGCGCGTGCTCGTGGCGCACCGGCACGTACGAGTTTCGCGACGGCGAACACAACCCGTGGCCGGCGCTCGCGCTCGAGCTGCGAACGTTCTCGATCCTCGGCCGGGCCCTCGGCACCTTTCCACCCGACCGGCTGGAGGTCTGGGCCGAGCGCGCGCAGGCGTGGCCGGCGCTCCTCACCATCGATCGGGCACGCGCGTTCGATCTCGAACCAAAGGTCCACGCGCACCTCGAATCCCTGGCCGACGGACGCCACACCCTGGGTCACGTCCTCGACGCGGTGCCGACGCCGGCGGAGCGCCTCCTCGTGATCGCGGCCGCGTACCTGCTACGGCGCTGCGGCGTGCTGCAGCTCTCGCCTCCGATCTAGCGCCGCTACTGGCAGTTCGCGGTGAAGTAGTCGACCTGGCAGTTCGTCTGCGTGCAGGTGACCGTCGCCGTGTGCGCGATGTTGGGCAGGCCCGACGCGACCACCGTCGGGTTCTGGAAGGTGAACCCCGAGGAGTCCAGCACGGCGACGGCGACCGGGGTGCCGGTGTCGACCGCGACGGTGACCGTTCCGAAGTTCGGGCCCTTCTCGTTGAAGATCGTCAGGCCCTTGCCGGTGAACGTGACCTGGAAGCTCACGTTGTTCGCGTTGGCCTGCAGCGCCATGCCGTTGTGGAGCACGCTCCCCGTCGCCACCACCCAGTTCGGGTGCGACGTGATGCTCTCGGCCTCGATCGTGCTCGGCGTGCACGGCGCGACGACGGTCCAGGCGTGCATCGCCGTACCGATGTTGCCCGCTGGGTCCTGGGCCTGGACCTCGAACGTATGTGCACCGATCGCGAGCGCGCTGAACGCCTGCGGGCTCGTGCACGGGAGGAGCGTGCCCGCGTCGAGCCGGCAATGAAAGGTGGCCGGCTCGTCGGCGCTGAACACGAAGTTCGTCGCCGTCAACTCGGTCTCCGCCGCGGGCTTGTCCGTGATCGTCACAACCGGCAGCCTGATGTCGGCCGCCGCGTCCACGTTGGGGACCATCGCGTCGACGCCGCCCGGATCCTTGACCTCGCCGCAGCCGACGAGCGCGAGCAACCCGCCGAGAACGATGCGTCTCATCGGTCGAGGATACCCCGCGCGGGCGTGGGTGCTGCGCCCATCGCACGCGCCCCGGGGCCGCCCTGGGTGGGTGGCGTCCCCACAGCGCGGGGTGCGATCGCTCGGTAGTAGACTGGAGGCATGCGGTTCGTCGCTCTCGTGGTCGCCGCGACGATCGCCGCGTGCGCCGGCGACGAGGGTCGGCTCGAGCTGTCGCCGGCCAACCTCACCGTGACCATCATCGACGGCGAGCCCGTCGTTCAGGCGTACGAGGCGACGCTGATCGGCAGCGATGGCAGCCACCGGGATGTCACCGACGAGGCCCGGTTCGTACTCGACGATCCGCTCTACGGTGCCTTCAGTGAAGCGACGCTCGAGGTCTCGGGCCGTGGCGCCGGGCCGGTGCGCGTGAGCGCCGCGACCGCCGGTGCGATCGGTGACACCACGCTCAGCGTGGTGGTCCAGGCCACGGTGCTGGCACCCGAGGTCTCGCCCGAGATGCCGGCGCTGTTCGAGGCCGCCGTCGAGGATCCTGCCCGCGCACCGCAGATCGCCTACCCGGCGGATGGCGTGCTGGTGCCGCCCAACCTCGGGCAGCTCGACGTTCACTGGATCGCGAGCCCCAACGCCGCGACCGACGATCTGTTCCAGGTGTCGATCGTCAGCCCGTACCTCGACCTCCGGGTGTTCACCAAGGGGCTCGATCCGGTCGACCCCGCGATCAAGTTCTGGACGATGATCCCACCTGCTCTGTGGACGACCATCGCGAGCACGCGCCAGCGCGTGAAGCTGGCGGTGACCGGGACGAGCGCGGCCGCGCCAGCGACCAAGGGCACCAGCGAGATCCGGCAACTCGACGTCGCGAACGAGAACGCGCGCGGGGGTGTGTATTACTGGTCGATCACGCGCCTGGCCGCTGATACCGGAATCTACCGCTACGACATCGGCCGGCCCGATGTCCCGCCGGCGCCCTTGTTCCCGGCGGGGACCAGTCCATCTCCATGCATGGGCTGTCACGCGCTGTCGCGCGACGGCACGAAGATCGCGATGACGCTCGACAACCCCGACATGCGCGCGACCGTGCTCGAGGTCGGCAACCGCGGCCAGTTGATCCGCTACGACCAGACCGTCCAGGAGCGCTGGAACTTCGCGACGTTCTCGGCCGACGGCGCCAAGCTGGTCACCGTGTTCCAGGGCGCGATGTCGCTGCGCAGCACGTACGGCGGCGCGATCCTCGCGGACCTCGAAAACTCGCCCGGGACGGTGGCGACGCACCCCGAGCTCGCGCCGGACAACTCGCGGCTGGTCAGCGTCGAGGCGACCGGCATGCCGGGGACCATCGGCGGTCTGTTCGACCTGTTCTCGAACCAGGGCTCGCTGGTGGTCCGCACGTTCGACGACGCGACCAACACGTTCGGGCCGATCACGATGCTGGTGCCCGCCGACGCGGCGCAGCTCCAGGCGAACTTCTACCCGTCGTTCTCGCCGGACGGCGAGTGGATCGTGTTCACGCGCACGACCGGGGCGGCGTACAGCGATCCGTCGGCACAGACGTGGGTGGTCAAGGCCGATGGCAGCATGCCGCCGATCCAGCTCGCGGCCGCCAACCTCACCGGCAACCTCACGAGCTCGTGGGCACGATGGGTGCCGTTCGCTCAGACGTTCGGGCCTGCGCTCGAGCCGATGTACTACCTCTCGTTCTCGAGCATGCGGCCGTTCGGCGTGCGGCTCCCCGCGCTCGCCTCCCCGCAGATCTGGATGGCGCCGTTCTTCCCGGAGCGCGCGCGCGCCGGGCTCGATCCATCCGGCCCGGCGTTCCGCTTGCCCTTCCAGGAAGTCACCGCCGGCAACCACGTCGCGCAGTGGACCGAGGCGGTGGTGACCACCTCGGGCGGCTCGAGCTGGTAGCGCGGCTCAGCGGAGTACGACCACGTATCCGACGGTGGCGTCGCGCGCGACGGCGACGAACACCTGGGTCGGCACCGGCGACATCAGGATCGCACACTGGGTCGGAGAAGCGAGCCACGCGGTCAGCGCGTCCCGCGCGGTGGTGTACCCGGCGGCGGTCACGTAGCCACTGAACCCGCCAGCCGCCTGGCGATCCGCCACCGTGCGCCCGTTGCAGGCCCCGCCCGCGGCATCGAAGTACCGGTGATGGGCGAGCTCCCACGCCCACTCGCGCGCGCCGGGCTCGAGCATCGCGTCGAGCGCGAGCGCGGGCTGGGTCTCCGGCATCGTCGCGCACGTGAACCCCGTGGTCCGGGTCTGGTCGATCAGCGCGACCAGCTGTTCCTCGTCGGCGACCCACGGCCATGGTGCCGGTCCACAGTCGGCGATGCATCCCGCGGCGGGCTCGCCTGGGTCGCACGCGCCGTTGCCACACACCGGCTCGAGCGTGGCGCAGTCCACCGGACACGCGCTACACAGCTCGCCGGCGTTGCCGATGCACCGACCGTCGCCACAGCTCGTCACACAGTCCGGATCGGTGCCGACGCACCCGAGCGGGCACACCTCGTCGCCCGCCACGCAGACCGAGGCATCGCCGGTCTCGAACGCCAGCCGACCGCACCCGGTGGTGACGAGCCCGATCAGGACAAACAACCTCGTCACCATGGTTCGCGCGCCACCGAGACCATAGGACGATCTGCGGCTCCGGTCGTCACCAAACCCGCGGTTCCCGACCGCGAAGGTGCGCTGCGCCGTGCGTGGTAGCCTTCGCACATGCGCAACCTCATCCTCCTCGGAATCGCGGTGGCCGGACTCGGGCTCTCCGCATGCGGCGGCAAGACGGGCGAGCTGGAGGCCCTCGAGAAGAGGGCGTGTGCCTGCAAGGACCGCAAGTGCGCGGAGGCCGTCGAGAAAGATCTCGAGAAGATCACCGAGTCGATGAAGGACAGCGACGTCAACCAGGGCACCGCCAAGGCGCTCGGTGGGATCGCGTCGTGCCTGCTCAAGCTCGAGAGCCTCGACGACGAGAAGTAGGTCGTCGAGACGCGCTCAGATCAGCAGCGTGTACCCGAGGTACGAGACGCACGCGGCGGCCCCGAACACCAGGAGGT
>JAGSPR010000442.1 GCA_018262455.1 Deltaproteobacteria bacterium
AGCGCACCCGTCAGCGCGCCGGAGGTCCGGAGCCGGGCGAGCGCGCGAGAGAACAGAGTCGAAGTCGGTTCAGCCATAGGTGCCCGCACATCCCGCAACTCGGATGCCACCTCGATCCACTGAGAGATCGCGGAGATGCCGCGGGGGCCGGGGGCCGAACGTTGTAAGCCACAACGTCTGGCTATCGGAGTTGCCGGTTGCGTCCAATCGCTGCGGGAGCGCTGCGGGCGATCGTTAGCCCTTCATCGCGTTCAGCATGTGATCCATGACATTCGTGTGCTCGTGCTGCGGGCTGAACAGGACGACCTCGGAGTCGTTGATCACGCGAACCGTGTGGCCGGGCGGCCAGTAGAACAAGTCGTTCTCCTTGCACGTGTCGATCTTGCCGTCGGTGTACGTGACGACGAGCTCGCCACTGATCATGTAGCCCCAGTGCGGCGCCTGGCAGCCGTCATCCTTGAGGCCCTTGAGGAGGGGCGCGATGTCGGTACCGGCGCCGAGCGAGAAGTACTCCCCGCCCATCTTGCCGAAGCCAGTCGCATCGCCGAACTCGGTGGCCTGCCGCGCGACGGCGCCGGGAACGTTGATCTTCGCGGGAATCTGATCCTTGGAGACGCGCATGATGGGCATCCTTTCGTGACCACCGACGAGCGGTGATCCGTGTGCAGGGGTAGCTGATAACAGACCGGTCGGTCTATTTATTACCCGAGCAATTCCAAGTGTCAACCGCTCCGCGGGCTCAGGTCCGGGTCACGACCCGGAAATAGAAATCGAGCATCTCGCCGAGCGGTGCGGCACTCCGCTGGAGCCGGCTGCGCAGCGCCGCGCCCTCCCAGCAGTTGACCAACAGCATGGCCATCGCACGCGGATCGGCGCCGGCCGGCAACTCGCCGCGCGCCTTCGCATCCGCCAGGCAGGTCGCGATCTGGTCGCCGATGGTCATCAGGCACGCGTCGATCTTCTTCCGGAACACGTCGCTCACGCCCGCGAGCTCCTGGCCGAGCCCGCCCAGCATGCAGCCGAGATATCCGTCGGAGCGATAGTGCTCGCGTGTGGCCTCGAAGAAGCTGCGCACGCGCTGCAGCGGTGGCCTGCTGGTGTCGGACAGGCAGGCGTCGAGACCCTCGTGAACGCCGACCATGTAGAGGTCGACGACCTGGAGGGCGAAGTCCTCCTTGCTCTTGAAGTGGTGATAGAACGAGCCCTTCGGCGTACCCGTCGCGTCGAGCAGCGCCTGGACCCCGAGGTCGTTGTAGCCACGCTCGAGCAGCATCGAGAGTCCCGCCTCGAGGAGCTGTCGTTTGGTCGGATGCATTGGCTCGGGCATGGCGCGTGAGTCGCGGACGTTCAGCGGCACCGTGAACGCCAGGCTCTCACGTTCCCGAGATCACAACTCGAAGCCGCTCGAGGACGATCGGCTTGGCAAGGTGCTGGTCGAAGCCGGAGCCGAGAGCACGCGCCACATCCTCCGGTGCAGCATAGCCCGACAGGGCGACCAGCCGTGTCGACGACAGCGCCCCGTCACTCTTCAGCTCGCGCGCGACGTCGTAGCCACTCATGCCGGGGAGGCCGAGATCGCACAGCACGATATCGGGCTGGAGCTCGCGCGCGGTGCGGAGGCCCGCGACGCCGTCGTGCACGATCTCGACCTCGTGACCGTCGAGCTCGAGGATCATGCCCAACGCCTCGGCCGCATCGGAGTTGTCCTCGATGATCAGGATGCGCCGGGTCCCGGGCGGCGAGAGCCCACGCGCCCGCGACGCGACCGTGCGTGGTGGTGATCGATCGAGCGGGAGGTGCACGACGAACTCGGCGCCCGTGCCCTCGCCCGCGCTGCGCACGCTGACCTCGCCGCCGTGCAGCTCGACCAGCCCCTTGACGAGGGCCAGCCCGAGCCCGAGCCCGCCCATGGTGCGATCGAGGGTGCGGTCCGCCTGCGCGAACGGCTGGAACAATCGCTCGATGATCGTGGAGTCGATGCCCGCGCCGGTGTCGGCGACGCGCAGCACCGCACGGCCGTCGGCGGCCTCGGCGACCGAGACCGTGGTGAGCCCACCGCGCGGCGTGAACTTGACCGCGTTGTGGAGCAGGTTGCCGATCACCTGCGTGAGCCGCGCTGCGTCGCCGTTCACGATCAGGGGCCTCCCTGCGAGCTTCGCTTCGAGGCGAACGCCGTGGCTCGCGAAGGCCGCCTGGTGATCCTCGACCAACGTGCTCACCAGCTGATCGACGTCGAGGGGCGTGCGCTGCAGCTGGACCTTGTTCTGTGTGATCCGGCTGACGTCGAGAAGATCGTCGACCAGGCGGGCGAGCTGCGTGACCTGCCGCTCGATGATGCCGGTGGCGCGGCGGGCTGGGCCGTCCGCCGCCGCGACGTGCTCGACGACATGGAGGCCGTTCCGGATCGCCGCCAGCGGATTGCGCAGCTCGTGGGACAGGACCGCGATGAACTCGTTCTTGCGGTGATTGAGGTCGCGAAGCTCCTCGACGAGCCGCTGCTGCGCCGTGACGCTGGCACACAGCTTCGCTTCGGCGCGCTTGCGCTCGGTCACGTCGAACCCCACGCCGATCACGCCATCGATGCGGCCCCGGGCGTCGATACTCGGGGCGTAGATCGCCTCGAATTCGATGGGGCCCACGCTCGAGGTCAGGATGGTCTGGTCTCCCGCGAGTGCCCGCCGGAACGCGTCGGCGAACCCAGCGACATGCTCGTAGATGTCCAGCGCGCGCGTCCCGACCAGCTCGCCGGGCTTCACGCCGAGCTTCTCGAGCGCGCGACCCTCCGAGAACGTGAACACACCGTCTCGATCGAGCGCGAACAGCACGATCGGCGCCCCGGCGACGACCGTGTGCAGGAGCTCGGCCGTGCGTCGAGCCCCTGCCTCGGTGCGCTTGCGATCGGTGATGTCCTGGTTGGTGCCCGCCATCGTGATCGGCGTGCCGTGCGCATCGCAGGTGGTCCTGGCTCGGCCGAAGAGGTCTCGCACCTGGCCGTCCGCCCTCACGATGCGGTACTCGCGCTCGTGCTCCCCCGCGATCAGCGTGGCCGTGAACGCCTGCTCGAACATCGCCCGATCGTCAGGATGGATGAGGTCGAGGAAGGTCTGCTGGGTCACGACCCTCCCCACCGGGACGCCGTGGATCCGGTACTGCTCGTCCGACCACCAGTTCGCCCCCGTCCGCAGGTCGAGCTCCCACGCGCCGATGCTGGCGATCCGGTGTGCCTCGGCGAGCCGTTGCTCGCTCGTGCGCAGGGCGTCCTGAGCGGCCTTGCGCTCGGTCACGTCGTGGCCGATCGCGAGCAAGCCCGTGGGGGTGCCCTCGGCGTCGCGCAGTAGCTCGTCGGTCCACTCGATCTCTCGCTCCTCGCCATCGCGCGTGACGATCGCGTTCACGTTGCCGCGCACTCGCGCGCCGGCGAAGCTCTCCTGAAACAGCGAGCGAATGCGGTCGTGATCGTGGCCGGGCAGGAACGTGGAGAACCAGTCCTTGCCCTGGATCTCGTCGAGGCGATAGCCGGTGAGCCTCTCGAAGTAGGGGTTCGCGTACTGGATCGCGCCATCCGCGTCGAGCAGGAGGATCATCACGGGCGCGGCCTCGAGGACCCGCTCGCCAAGCTCGGTGTAGTGAGTCGCGGCCTGCCGGGCGCCTCGCGCCGCGCCGGTGGTTCCCTGGGTCGTTGTCTTGTCGCCCATGACTGTCCCATTCATTGATACCGGGTTGTCACGGCCGCATCCCGCGGAAAAGGATCCGGAATTCCCGCATTTTTCGGTGTCGGTCCGTCGGCCCGAGCCGCACGCGCTAGGCCTGGACCGGCGGCTGATCGAACGGGAGCCCGCTGAGTGCCCGGTGGGCGACGACCATGATGTCGGTCGCGGTCACGATGCCGATCGGACGCCGGCTGGCGTCGACGATCGGGATCGCACTGAACTTGCCGTTCACCATCCGCTCGATCACGACCACCGCCGGGGTGTCGGCCGTGGCGGTCTGGACCTCGCGGTTCATGATCGTTCCGACCGGCGCGCCCAGGTTGCCGCGGGCGGCGAGGGCGCGGGTCACGTCGCGATCGGACACGATGCCGACCAGCTGGCCCTGGAAGTCGACCACCAGCAAGTGCCTGATCTCGTCGAGCTCCATCTCCCAGCTCGCGAGGCTCAGCGGCTCGTCTTCGTGAGCGGTCCGCAGGGTGCGTCTCATGATCTCGCCGGTCAGCAGCGTCCTGGTCATGCTGCTTCGGACTTTCACGTCGCGTGCCGGCACCGCGGCGGATCCTGCGCTCGATCCCGGCCGGAACGCGCAGACTTTGCCGGACCCGGCACGTGAGGGTCGTAGCGTGCGGGGTCGACCTGCGCTGCTCGACCCGCGAACAGTGCGATGCGAGGGCAGGGGACCGCCGGCCGAGCTTCCAGACGTACGCCGTAAGTATCAATTGACAGGCCGGCGGGCTGCTGGTCGCTTACCGCATGAGTACGCGATGGAGAAGACCCTGCACGCAGTCGACCCGATGAGCGCACGCTCTGCCCTCGGGAAACGCACGACCGCCGTCGAGGCTCTGCGCGGCCAGCGACTCGACGGGCGCACCGCCATCGTCACCGGGGCGAGCTCGGGGATCGGCGTCGAGACCGCCCGCGCATTGGCGTTCGCCGGCGCCCACGTGGTGCTGGCCTGCCGTTCGGTGGCGTCGGGAGAGCAGGTGGCGGCGACGCTCCGCGCCGAGCTGCCGAACGACGCCGGCCGGCTCGAGGTGGCGGCGCTCGACCTCGCCGATCTCGACTCGGTACGCGCGTTCATCCAGGGTTTCCTCGCCTCGGGGCGCACGCTCGACCTGCTCATCAACAACGCGGGCGTGATGGCGCGACCGCTCACGCTCACGGCGCAGGGCATCGAGTCGCAGCTCGGCATCAACCACCTGGGCCACTTCGCGCTCACGACCGGGCTGTTGCCTGTGCTCGGCCCCACGGGCCGGGTGGTCACCGTCGCCAGCTCGGTTCACACCCGCGGCAAGGGAACGAACGTCCTCGACACGCTGACCTCAGATCGTGCGTTCACCACCCGCCGCTACTCGCGTTACGGCTCCTACGACGACTCCAAGCTCGCCAACGTGCTGTTCACCCGCGGCCTGGCCACGCGACTCGCTCCTGGGCAGTCGGCCTACTCGATTCACCCGGGCGTGATCGGCACCAACCTCGCGCGTAGCATGGGAGTGATCGGCAAGGTGTTCGTGTTGTTCCTCAAGGGGTTCGCGAAGAGCCCGGCGCAGGGCGCGGCGACCAGCGTGTTCGCCGCCACGGCTCCCGAGCTCGCCGGGCAGTCGGGCATCTACCTGGCC
>JAGSPR010000443.1 GCA_018262455.1 Deltaproteobacteria bacterium
CTTGGTGCCGCGCTTGTCCCCGAGGCTCGCGAGCTCGGCGGCAGCGGTCAGCGCGGAGTCATTCGAGGGCTCCAGCAGCGCGGCGAACACGGTGATCGCCGCGTCGCGCTCGCCCGCGTGGGCGAGGACACGCGCGGCGGCGAGCCGGACGCCGACCTCGGGGTCCGCGAGCAGGCGGTGGGCGAGGGCGAGCGCCGCCGGCTTGCCGATCGCGCGGCGCGCGATGTTGGCGGCGCCGGCGCGGGTGGTCCACGCGTCGGACGTCGCGGCACGGTCGAGCGCCTTGGCCGCGAGCTCGGGCCGATGCGCCGCGGTGGCCGCCTCGGCCGCGACCAGCGGATCGGGATCGTCGGCGAGCTTGACGAGCTCGTCGGTGCGCTTGGCCGCGACGAGCAAGTCGATGGCGGCGAGCCGGACCGCGAGCGCGCGATCGGCGAGCGCGTGGTGCGCGAACGCCGCGAGGTCGCCGATGCCGATCCGCGCGAGCGCGGTGGCGGCCGAGGCCCGCACGGCCTCGTCAGGGTGCCGCAGCTGGCGGGCCAGCAGCTCGAAGGCCTCCTTGTCCTTGAGCTGACCGAGCCAGCGGATCGCGGCGCGCCGCACCCGCGGATCCGGATCGCCGCCGGCGAGCTTCTCGAGATCTGCCAGCGCGAGCGCGCCGACCTTCTTCGCCACGCCTTCGAGCGCGATCCGCCGGGCCTCGGGATCCTCGGAATGCAGCATCTGGCTCGCGACCTGCGGTGCCTGCGGGAAGCCGCGGAGCACCGCCACGGCAGCAGCCGCCGCGACGCGATCATCGTCGTCGCCCATGCGCTCGGCGACCTGGTCCGCGAGCTCCTGGAGCTCGGCGGTGGCGACCGCATCGATCGCCGCGATCTTGAGCTTCACCGATGGTGATGCGAGCGCCTGGCCGAGCGTGGCGATCGCGAGATCGCGCAGCAGCTCCGGATCGTCGTCGTCGCGGTGGCCGCGGTACGAACCATACGACCGCGCCACGGCGTCGCCGTCGCCGAGGGCGAGGGCGGCCCGGACGCGCATCTGCCACAGCCCGGTGTCACCCGGGTGGGCGGCGAGGCCTTGGTCGGCCGCGCGTGCCGCACCGGCGAAGTCGCCGGCCTCGTACAACGAGACCGACTGCCTGGCGCGGCTGGCACAGGCGGGGCCCAGGCCGAGCGCAAGTGCGAGGGCAAGGATCGAGGGGGCGAGGGCGAGGCGCATGGGGGCTCCAATTCCAGTCAAGATGACACAGACACCGTGCCGGCCGTTGCGGGTTTGGTTACACGGCGGCTGGACCGAGTTCTCCAGGCGAGCCGCGTCGCGGGGATCCAAACAAGTGATAGACATGGAGCGTGACCCGCGGGTTCCTGTTCGACCTCGACGGCACCCTGATCGACTCCGAGCGCGAGTCCGCCGAGGCGATGGCGCGCGCGCTCGAGCGCGGCCATGGCATCACGATCGAGCAGTACGACCGCGACTTCCTCGTAGGCCGGTCGTGGGTCGCGATCTACGACAGCCTGAAGGCGCGCTACCCGCAGCTGACGTGGAGCCGGCAGGAGACGATCTCGCGCACCGCGATGATGCGCGACGAGGTGTTCGAGGAGCTCGGGGTCACCGTGCTGCCCGGGGCGCGCACGGCGCTGGGATGGACGCAGCGCCACGCCCGCGCGCTGGTCACCGGTAGCTCGCGCGCGGAGGTCACTCAGGTGCTGCCACGGATCGGCAGCGAGGCGACGTTTCCGGTGATCGTGGCGGCCGAGGACGTGTCGCGGAGCAAGCCGGCGCCTGATGGCTACCGCTCGGCGATGCGGCAGCTCGGGGTCGAGCCGGCCCAGTGCATCGTCATCGAGGACTCGGTGGCCGGGATCGCCGCCGGCCGCGCGGCCGGTTGCCTCGTCATCGCGGTCCGGGCCGGCAACTTCGGGGGCTGGGATCAGACCGGCGCCCACCACGTGCTCGACACCCTGGATGGCTTCACCCCGTCTCTGGTCGACGAGTTGTTCGCGCACTATGGTCCTGGGATCGGATCGGTCGCCTGAGATGAAGCTCCCCAAGCACGTACGGATCTACGAGGTCGGCCCGCGCGATGGCCTGCAGAACGAGGCGCGGCAGGTCCCGACCGCGGAGAAGATCCGCTTCATCGACGCGCTCGTCGCCGCGGGGATCCGCGACATCGAGATCACGAGCTTCGTGTCTCCGAAATGGATCCCGCAGCTGGCCGACGCCGCCGAGGTCGCGCGCGGCGTGGCCCGCCCGCCCGGCGTACGGATGAGCGCGCTCGTGCCGAACCGCCGCGGGCTCGATGCCGCGATCGCATCGGGAATGAAGGAGGTCGCGGTGTTCCTGTCGGCCTCCGAAACCCACAACAAGAAGAACGTCAACAAGTCGATCGCCGAGACCTTGCGCGCGTTCGACGAGGTCGTGCCGCACGCCCGCCAGCTCGGCATCCCGGTGCGCGCCTACGTGTCGACCGTGTACGGCTGCCCGTACGAAGGAGATGTCGATCCCGAGCGCGCCGTCGCGCTGACCGGTCAGCTCCGGGACATGGGGGTCGGCGAGATCTCGCTCGGTGACACGATCGGGGTCGCGAACCCGCAGCAGGTCGAGGACGTGCTCGGCCGCGTGCTCGCGGTCCACCCCGCCGAGTCGGTCGCGGTGCACTTCCACGACACCCAGGGCACCGCGCTCGCGAACTGCCTGGTCGCGCTGACGATGGGCATCACCACGATCGATGCCGCGGCCGGCGGGCTCGGAGGCTGCCCGTACGCGCCCGGTGCCTCGGGCAACCTGGCGACCGAAGACGTCGTCGCGATGCTCCACGCGATGAACATCCAGACCGGCATCGATCTCGACAAGCTCACCGAGGCGTCGCGCACGGCCGCGACGTTCGTCGGCCACGAGCTGCCCTCGAAGTACCTCAAGGCCCACCTCGGCAAGCAGGCCCGTGCCCGCCGCCGCGCCGAGCACGGCAGTTGAACGTGCCAGCCCCGACGGCCCTGCTCGACGCGTACTTTCGCCGCATCGGGGACACCGGCAGCCGCGAGCCGACGCTTGCGACCCTCCACCGGTTGTGCGCCGCGCACGTCCAGTCGATCCCGTTCGAGAACCTCGATGTCCTGCTCGGCCGGGGCATCAATCTCGATCCCGCGGTCGTCGATCGCAAGCTCCTGCACGCCGGGCGCGGCGGCTACTGCTTCGAGCACAACACGCTGCTCCTCCGGGTGCTCGAGACCCTCGGCTTCGACGTCCGTCCGATCAGCGCCCGGGTGCGGCTGCAGCGGCCGCGCGACTTCACGCCGGCGCGCACCCACGTGTTCGTCCGGGTCGAGCTCGAGGGCGAGAGCTGGCTCGCCGACGTCGGGGTCGGCGGGCTGTCGCCCACCTCGGCGCTCCGCCTGCACACCGAGGACGAACAAGCGACGCCCCACGAGCCGCGCCGGATCGTGCGCCAGGATGGCCGCTACTTCCATCAGGTCCGGCTCGCCGATGCCTGGTCGGACGTCTGCGAGTTCACCCTCGAGGAGATGCCGGCGATCGATCGCGAGGTCGGCAACTGGTACACCAGCGCGCACCCGCAGTCGCACTTCAAGAGCCGGCTCGTGGTCGCGCGCGCGTTCCCCGGCGGCCGGGTATCGATCCTGAACCGCGAGCTGACCGTGCGGCGTGGCGGCGTGGCCGAGACGACGGTGCTGGCGTCCCCCGAGGCGCTGCTCGAGGCGCTCTCCGAACATTTCGGGCTGCAGTTTCCGCCGGGCACCGAGTTCCCGTGCCCCGCCCTCGACTGGCCCGCGCGCTAGGCAGGTTCAAGCTTGCGTTCGGGCCTGCGCTCGGGCCGATGACCGTGGTTAACTGCCGCCGTGCCGACGATCGCCTTTCCACGACCTCATCTCGCCTCGCTCCTGGATCTCACCTCGAGGGTGCTCGAGAAGCGTGCGCTCGGCGCCGACAGCGAGCTGCTCGCTCGTGATCTGCTGGCCGGCTTCGTCGACGTCAGCCAGCGATCGGGCCTCGACGGTGTGCTCGCCCAGCTCGAGCAAGCGTTCGCGCCACTCGAGATCGTCGACGGGGCGGCCCTGTCCGAGGATCCGCGCCTCCGCTCAGCCCTCGCCGAGAAGCTCGCCAACAAGGCCGACTACGACCCCCGCGGGCCCCGGAATGCCAAGCCGCGACAGCTGGCCGACTGTCTCCTGGCCACCCTCTCGCTGACGCTGTCCGACGAACCGGATCGGACCGTCACGCTGAGCGATGATGTTCGAGCCGAGGTCATGGCGGCCCTGGCCGGTCCGGTCGACGCCGAGCTCGCGGTGCCCCAGATTCGCGAGACCATCATCGCGACGGGTCGCGAGCTGTGCGAGCCACGCCATCTCGGTTCATTCGACAAGATCACCGCGCAGCTCGATGACACCGGGATGCGGATGATCCGACAGCCGAAGGTCCCGCTCGACGCGGTCCAGGCGGTGCAGCAGCTGCTGTACGACGCGAGGAACGCGGTCATCGCCCGGGCCGCGAACGCCGCGATCGACCGCGCCCAGCAGGTGCTCGCGCGCGTCGATGCCGAGGCGGCGGCGCGGATCGATCAGCCGATCACGCTGCGGTTGACGCCGCGCGATGTCGCGATCCGACGCGCGTGCGAGCCACGGGTCCCCAAGATGCCGGGGCCGATCGTGCTGTCGCTGTTCGAGAGCCTGACCGAGATGTCGCACTTCGCGTGGCGCGCGGTGGAGCAACCCGTGCGTCCGTACGCCGCGAGCCAGACGTTCGCCGTCGGGGATCAGCTGCTTCATCCGAAGTTCGGGCGTGGCTCGGTGCTGTCCACTGCCACGCAGCGCATCGAGGTCGAGTTCGCCGAGGGCAAGTACACGCTGGTCCACGCGCGCGCCGGGTCGTAGGTCGTCGACCAGAAGTAGCGGTAGGTGCCCGGGGGGCGCAGGGAAGCCTCAGGCTGCCCGCGAGGCATCGCGATCGGTCGCGCGCTGGTCAGGGGCACGCTCGACGTGGTCGCGCACGAGCCAGACGAGCGCGATGATCACCGTGGACTGCGCCAGCACGGTGAGGAGCTTGCCCCAGCTGGGCACCGCCGCTGCCAGGACGAAGGCCACGACGTAGGCGACGGCCGGCAACGCGATCCGGGGTTCGACGACGAGCGCCCCGCTCGTCGCGACCACGGCCACGACCAGCAGGTGGAGGATGTTGGCGTGCGCGGGCGAGATCCCCTGCTGCTGACAGCCCGCGATCAGCAGGGCGAGGCCGAACTGGGTCAACAGCAGGTGCGCGTAGCAGAGCCGGTTGAATCGGGATCGCGTCAGCCCACCCCAGAACCACGCACCTGCCAGATGGCCATCAGGCCGAACGCCACGATGTTGAGCACCCACGAGCGCTCGCGGCGGCCGGCTTGTCGCTGCTCGGGTGAGGCACCGTGGCCGAGGTCCTCCAGCAGCGCCGCCATCGACGGGTAGCGCGCCTCCGGGTTGGCGGACAGGCCTCGCCGCAGGACCTGATAGAGCCAGGCTGGAATCATCGTCTCGCGCGCATCGACGAGGACCGGACCGTGCGCGATCGAGGCGAGCAGCTCGTGCGGCTCGCGGCCCGCGAACGGCCGACGGCCGTACAGCGCCTCGAACAGCGCCACGCAGAACGCGAACTGATCGGTGCGATCGGTGCACGGCTCGATCCGGAGCTGTTCGGGCGCCATGTACGGCGGCGTGCCCATCAGCGCGCCGATCGTGGGCGAGGGCGTTGCCGGCGCGCTCGCGTTCGTGGCGCCGGTCGCATGGCCGGTCTCGCTCGCGGGCCGGACGTGCACGAGCCCGAAGTCGGTGACCTTGACCTCGCCCGAGCGGTCGACCAGGACGTTGTCGGGCTTGAAGTCGCGGTGGACCATGCCCGCCGCGTGTGCGGCGGCGAGGCCGCGACCGGCGCTGGCGTACAGCTCGAGCACCCGGCGCCAGCGGTCGCGGTGGTTGGGGAGTGAGTCGACCGCCTGACGCAAGGTGCCGCCGGAGATCAGCTCCATCGCGACGTACAGCCGGCCGTCGTGATCGAGGACCTCGTAGACGGGGACGACGTTGCGATGGCGAAGCTTCGCCATCGCCTTGGCTTCGCGGTCGAGAAATTGCTGGGCCGCATGCGTGGGCTCTGCCGAGACCAGCTTGATCGCGACCTGGCGATCGAGCGTCGGATCGCGCGCGGCGACCACGACGCCCATCCCCCCGCGTCCGAGCACCTGCTCGACCTCGAACCGGCCTATCTTGTCGCCGCGGCTCGGCAGGATCGCGCGCTCTCTCGGCGCCGGGACCGACTCGAACAGGGTCACCGCCAGCGCTCCGGGCGCCGCGGCGGCGGTGCTCGCTTCCGCGAGCCGTGTCACCAGCGGTGCAGGCGTGAGCGCGGGCGTCGTGCTCGCGAGCTCGTCGCCACGAACAGGCGTCGCCGGGCTGGTTCGAGCCGGGGGATCCTGGTCGTGGTGCGCGGGCGCCGCCGGTGGTTCGCGGTCGACGCAGAACACGAACCACAGGCTGGCCATGAGCGCTGCGTGCGCGACCGCCGTGGCCACGCCGACGCTGCCGGGCGCACCGGCCCACATGGCGAAGCCGCCGAAATACGCCAACGCGGCCGGCACCATGCGCCGGTCGAGCGTCATCGCGCCGCACGCGCACCACAGCCCGAGCAAGATCAGCTTGAGCGGGGCGACCTCGTGGGGCGCGACCCCCATCGCATCGCAACCGATGCCGAGGAGCACGTTGCTCGCGACCGCCGCGATCGTCAACGCGAACACGTGCTGGTTGAACCTGGTCGCGGTGCCGCCGCCGCCACCCAGCCAGCCAGCGATCGCCAACACCGCGACCTGGATGGCCCCGCGGACGTGGAGGAGGGTGTAGCCGGGCTCGCTGACCAGCACCGAGCTGGCCAGCATCGACACCGCGACCAACCCTGCAACGGTCGCCAGGTACAGCTTGCGCTCGAAGCGAGCGGCGCGACGCTGCTGGTCGGCGGTGTCATGCCCGAGCTCGGCGAGCAGGTCCTGCATCGACGGGAACCGGTCCTCGGGCGCGAACGCCATCCCGCGCTGCAGCACCTGCGCGAGCCAGCGCGGCACGTCGTCGGCCGCGGTGGCGCGCGGGCTCGGGTCGAGTGCGGCCTGGACCCCGGCCTCGATCGACCGGAGTCGGTCACGCCGCGTTTCGCCGGTGAAGGGGAGCCGGCCGTAGAGCGATTCGTGCATCGCGACGCAGAACGCGAACTGATCACTGCGGTCGGTGCAATCGCGGCCGACCAGCTGTTCGGGTGCGAGATGCGGCGGCGTGCCATCGGTCGCGGTGGTCGCCGCGGCGCCGTGGTCGGGCATCGAGCCCGCACTCGGCCGGTGGCGCGGCAGACCAAACGTCACCTTGGCTTCGCCGCCCTCGTCGACGAGGACGTTGTCGGCCGTGAGCTCCCGGTGCACGAGGCCCGCCGCGTGCATCGCGGCGATCCCTCGCCCCGCCTGGGCGTATCGCGTGACCACCTCTCGCCAGCGCTGCCGGTGGCGTGGCATGGCGCGCACCGCGTCGCGCAGCGTCCCACCCGCGACGAGCTCCATCGCCACGAACACGCGATCGTCGATACGGCCGACCTCGTAGACCGAGACGACGTTGGGGTGGCGCAACTTGGCGATCGCCTGGGCGTCGCGATCGAGCAGGTCACGACCGGCGGTCGTCGCCGCGTTCGCCAGCCGGAGCGCGACCAGCCGATCCAGGCGCGGATCTCGCGCCTTGACGACCATGTCGGTGTCACCGTAGCCGAGGACCGACTCGACCTCGAACCGGCCGATCGTCGCGCCGGGCGCGGGCACAGGCAGCGTCAGGCTCGGCTCCGATGCGTCGCGGCCCCTGTCCTCGGATCGCGGGAACGGAACATCCACGTTGCCATGGTATCTCAACGCGCGCTGGCCCGGCGATCACCCGCCGCGGCGAGGGTGGCGGGGCGTGGCTGCGCCACGCGGCGCGATCGCGCACGGCGGACGGGATGCAGGAGTTGCGCAGCCGTACGACCTGGCCGCCCGTGGTCGGATCCCGATGGATCCAGGAGAGAGCTTCCTGTTCGACGGCAATCCGGATCGGATGGTCCTGGTTCGCGGCGCGTCCGATCGTACGGCTAGAGCTTGCTGACGAGGTTCTGCTGCACTTGCTTGAACCGCTCGAGCGAGAGCTGCGCGCGACACTTCGTCAGCCGGCCGAGCGCGTTGCGGACTTGCTCTTCACTGGGAGAGGGCTGCTCGTACACGGCGGCGAAGCTCGCGATCGAACAGACCAGCTGCGGCACCACGACCGGGTCGACGATCTTGTCGATCACGGGTGGCACGATCTGCGCGGCGCTGCCACGCGCGGAGCCCTCGCCCGGTCTCGGAAGCTTCTTGCGTGGCTTGTCACGCGTGGCGGCGACCGCGACCGTCGGGCTCGCGTCTGGAGGCGACCTGGTCGTGTCCTGTTGCCAGCCGACCGGTGCGGTCTGCGCGACCGGGTCGCCGGCGTCGACGAGCGGCGTCTCGGGCCTCGCGCTGGCCGCAGCGGGTGTCGCCGCCGCTGCGACCCGCACGTCGGGGCGTGGTTGTTCGCCACCACGCGTCGCGATCGCGATCACGATCACGATCGCCGCCGCGGCCGCCACACCTGCGATCGCGAGCGGCGTGCGCGACCGGGGCTGCGAGGCGGCCTGGCCCGCTGCCGAGCCCAAGGTTGTCACCGCAGCGTGGGGGATGCGACTCGCGGCTGTGACCGGCAAGACGGTCAACGCGTCGGGTGCCAGCGTCGGCGCGGTGCCGGCCTCGGCTGCGCGATGAGCATCGTGCGCCCGGGAGGTACCCAGCGGCCCCGTGCCGGCGAGCACCTCGCGGATCTCGCGCCACGCCTCGGCGATCGTCGTGGGTCGGTTCGCGGGTTTCTTGTCGAGGCACCGCTCGAGCGCACGTTGCAG
>JAGSPR010000025.1 GCA_018262455.1 Deltaproteobacteria bacterium
CCGTCGAACGCGTCAAGGTGGGGGGCAAGGTCGAGGTCGAGGTCAAGGTCGAGGTCGCGCGCGCACTCCTGGGCGGTTGCGCCGACCCCGCACCAGCGATTCGCGCCGCCCGGCTCGGTCGTGGCACACTGAGCGCGATGCGACTGGGCCTTGTCACCGCTGGGATCGCGAGCATGCTCGCGCGGGGTCCGGCGGCACGCGCCGAAGATGTCGTCACGCGCGGGGATGCGCCGGCGCCGCCCTGCGCGGGCTGCGTGTTCGTGCCGGCGAAGACCAAGGGCCGGCCGCTCGTCGTGCTCATGCACGGGGACGATCAACGCGCGACCAAGATGGCCCAGGCCTTCGCTGACACCGCCGCGGACCGCGACTTCGCGGTGTTCGCCCCCGAGTGTCCGGAGCAGCAGGGCTGCGATCGCCAGAGCTTCTGGCGCTGGAACGGCGACCCCGAGTGGATCGGCAAGCTCGTCGACGAGCTGGTCAGTCACCACGGGCT
The DNA here is from genome assembly GCA_018262455.1 of Deltaproteobacteria bacterium. Next base: position 494 of record JAGSPR010000025.1, read on the forward strand.
CGACCCCGACCGCGTGTGGATCGTCGGCTGGTCCGGCGGCGCCACCTACCTCGGCTATCACCTGGCTCACCTCGGCACGCGGTACGCCGCCGTGGGTTTCCTCGGGGGCGGGATCGCCGGCCCGGGCGGATGTCCGAAGCAGAAGCTGCCGGTGTACGTCGTCGCGGGCGACAAGAGCCCGTACTTCACGATGGTGAGGGGGCTGCGCAACCACCTCGACGACTGCAAGCTCCCCGTGACCTGGAAGCAGCTCGACAGGCACGATCACGACGACGAGTGGCAGAAGTTCAGGAAGCCGCCGATGCAGAAGGTCGTGTTCGACTTCCTCGAAGCCCACCCGCGCGCGATTCGCGCCGACCTCGCCGGCTGCAAGAACAACCCGATCGCGAACTGCCGCTAGCCTCGCGATCGCGGCGCGACGGACTCGGGATCGCCGGCGCGGTCACGGCACGACCGGTGCGATCACCAGCCGTTTGACGCGTGCCCCACATCCGGGCATGTCCATGCACCCCGCGCTCACGACCGGCTCCATGACGAGCACCACGGCGGAGTCACAATCGCCCGCGATCGTCTCGAGATACTCGGTGGGCCCGATCGGCGGAGTTTCCACCGGATGCGAACGCCCATCGCGCTGGATCGTCGGCGGCGTGCCTGCCTCGAGACGGCATGGCGTGGCGGGGGGGCGGGGCGGCATGCGCGCGCTCCAGTCGGCCTCCGAGAGACCGGTCTGCGCGGTGAGCTGACTCGAGGCTCGGAGCTCCAGCGGTCCGCTCAGCGCATACCACTGCTGGGGATCCGGGGAGGTTCCCGCCATCGCGGTCCACTGACCGGACCCGACGGTGGTCCAGGTTCCCAGTTGACAGCCACCCCCATCGCGCACGGTGAGCGCGACGCGGCCGTCACCACGCAACACCACGTGCTGGGTGCCGAAGTCGAGGCCCACCACGGCCGTGCCCGCATCGAACCCGGCGACCGGTCCGCCGATGATGCTCGGCCCCGCGGGCCCGTGTCCTGGTGCGAACTCGATCTGCCGACAGCCATGCTGGCTCTGGGGGCAGCGCTGCCACGGCATCGAGGCCCCAGGGTCGTTCGCAGAGATCTCGAGCTCGCAGTCCGTGCCGACCCGCCAGCGGTGGGTGAACGGTGGCGCGGCCGCGGCCTGCGGCGCGACGACGGGCGACGCCGGCGCGGGCGTCGCTTGGTGTTGGCGACTCTGGCACTGGGCGACGCCGCCGGTGATCATGAGCGCGACCACGGCCAGCGGCCGAGCGTACTGGGCGATGCCACCACGGGTGAGCTCGGCGAACATCCCCGGAGAACGTGCAACCGGAATGCCCGTAGCAACCTCGCGAGACTTCACCGTGGACTGGTTCCCCCGGGGTCACGACGGCAGACTGGCTGCGCGATCATCGCCAACCTGGCACGTCAGAACAGCGAGCGCTGCGCGGCGGATTCGGGAGCGACCCGCTCGATGCACGCCGGGTCGTCGTGCTGCGCGCTGTTGACCCAGGTCGAGACCGGCTCGCCGCGCCAGTCGTTGAGGGGTGGCACCTCGAGCAGCGCGCGCGCGCGGTCGGCATCGAGTGTCGGGTCCAGCCACGCGGCGTACGCGCTCGGATCGAGCACGACCGGCATGCGGTCGTGGATCGGCTTGACCAGCTCGTTCGCCGGGCAGGTGACGATCGTGAAGCTCAGCAGCTCGCCCGCGGCGGTCTTCGCCTTGTCCCACAGCCCGGCGAACGCGATCACCTTGCCCGATGCGGGGTGGAGGTAGATCGGCAGCGGCTTCTTGGTGCCCGGCGGCAAGTCCGTCCGCTTCCACTCGAAGAACCCATCCGCGGGCACCAGGCAGCGCCGGCGGGCGAGGGCATCGCGGAACACGGGCTTGGTCGGTAGCGTCTCGACCCGCGCGTTGATCATCAGCGGCGCGCGCTTGCCTTCGGCCCCCGCCCCCGCAAGGGGGGCCCTCGCCGTGACGTGATGTCGATCCTTGCTTCGCTGCGGACCGACATCGATCGACTCAGCTCGGGCCCAGAACGGCACGAGCCCCCAGCGCATCATCTCGATCGTGCGCCGCCCCTCGTGGAGCGTCACCACCGGCGCGGGCTGGGTCGGCGCGACGTTGAACCGCGGCTTCCACCACGCTGACTGTGCGACCGAGACCTCGAGCGATGCCTGCAGATCCTCGATGACACCCTGCTGGCGCGTCAGCGTGTAGCGGCCACACATGGCTCGAGTGTGGCCGATGCGGGGCGCGCGGGCGAGGTCACGACAGCCGAAGCAAGCAGACCTGCAGGTAGCGATCGCTGGCCTGCACCGCGGGGGTCGGGTACTCGGGCGGCAGGCCGCCCTGCTCGAGGATCGCGCCGTGGCGTCCCGCGAGGCGTAGGCCCTTGTGCGCGAGCTTCGACAGCGGGCCGACCTCGCTCGCGTTCGCCGCGATCCACAGCAGGCCGTCCTGCGGGATCACCGCGGCGGCCTTCGCGATCAGCTCGGGATAGTCGCGGCCGAGCGCCCACGACGTGCCGCCCGCGGAGGACGCGCCCGGCGGATCGATCAGCACGAGATCGTAGCGCTCCTTGTCGCGCTCGGCGCGGGCGAGGAACCGGCCGGCGTCGCCGGTCTCGAACTGCCAGCGCTTGTCCGCGGCGTGAAGCCCCGAGCGCACGAAGTTGCCTTGCGCCCACGCCTGGACCCCAGGGGAGGTGTCGACGCTCGTCACGCTGGTCGCGCCATGGCGCGCCGCGACGAGGCCCAGCGAGCCCGTGTACGAGAACAGGTTGAGCACCCGCTTGCCGTCGGTGAAGCGCGCCAGGCCGCGGCGGTGCTCGCGCATGTCGGTGAACAGGCCGACGTTGAGGCCGCCCAGCGGATGGACCTCGTAGGGGACGTCGTGCTCGGTGACGACGAGCTTCTCCGGCACCTTGCCGATCACGTCCTGCTCGACCTCGGACGCGCCGCCGCGCAGGCGCACCTTGACCACCGCGCCATCGAGCCGCGCGAACCCGATGATCGCCTCGGCGAGCTGGGTCCCCAGCCGGCGCAGCGCCTCGGCGTAGGCATAGACCACCGCGACCCGCCCCATCACATCGCAGGCAAACCCGGGGAGCCCGTCCCCCGCGCCATGGATGAGGCGATACGCGTGATCGGTGCCGGGCAGCCCGAGCTGCTTGCGCCAGCGCAACGCACGCTCGACTCGCCAGCCGAGCAGCGCACCGTCGATCTTCGTGAAGCCGTCCGCGGGCACCCCGAACACGCGCAGCTTGGAGTTCTCGGGATCCGCGATCGCCAGGCCGAGCTCCTCGCCTCGCTCGTCGGTGAGCTGCACGTGCTCGCCCGCGACGAGCCCGAGCTCGCTGCTGCGCTGGAAGTCGGCGTCGCGGCCGCCTCCGGCGATGAACGTCGCTGCCGACGAAGGCAGGGCAATCGAGCGCTCGGCCACCACGTTAGTCTTCCCGCTTTCGCGGCCGGGCGATCCCGTACTCGTCGAGCCGGTTGATCAGCGTGCGGCGCGACATGCCGAGCTCGTCGGCGGCACGCGTCTGGTTGCCGGCGCAGCGATCCAGCGCGTCGAGGATCCGCTGCTTCTCGAGCTCGGCGACCGTCGCCCGCACGTGGCGCGGCATGTCGGCGGCGATCAGCGAGGTAGGCGCGAGGAGGCCCGGCGGCGGCGGGATCGTGGTGGAGCCGCGGGTCCGCTGGCCGCCGGAACGCTTGCTGGGATCATCGATCGTCAGGTGATGGCGCTCGATCATCGCGCCGGTCGCGAGCAGGACCGCGCGCTCGCAGGCATTGCGCAGCTCGCGGATGTTGCCGGGCCAGTCGTGGGATCGAAGCCACTGCTTGGCGTCGTCGGCGATCACGAACGAGCGCCCGAGCGGCCCCGCGGCCGAGGCCACGAACTGCTCGGCGAGCGGGAGCACCTCGTCCTTGCGATCGCGCAACGGCGGGATCTTGAACGTGGCGCCCGCGAGCCGGAAGTAGAGGTCACGCCGGAACCTGCCCGCCTCGGACTCGGCGACGAGATCCTTCGTCGTCGACGCCACGAACCGAACATCGATCGGGCGGGCCCGCGTCGCGCCCATCCGGCGGATCGCCGCATCCTCGACCACCCGGAGCAGCTTGTGCTGGAGGCCGATCGGCAGCTGATCGATGTCGCTGAGGAACGCCGTTCCACCATCCGCGAGCTCGAGCACGCCGGGCTTGTTGTGTTGATCGTTGCCGAATAGCTCGGCCTCGAGGACCGGCTCGCTGATCGCGGCGCAGTTGATGCGGACGAACGGGGCGGCGCGGCGCGAAGACATCGCGTGGATGTGTTCGGCGAACCGCTCCTTGCCCACACCATGCTCGCCCACGATCACGACCGACAGCCTGCCGATCGCGATCCGCGCGGCCGACTGCTCGAGCGCCGCGAGCAGGCTGGCCTGCGGCGTGGTCTCGCGGCGCGAGCCCGCGCGCGTCTGCACCATCAACGTCACGGCTCCGACGAGGAACGGCACCCCGATGGTGAGCCTGACGCGATGGTTCGCGGGCAGCCGCACACCGTCGACGAACGTGCCGTTCGAGCTGGCGAAGTCCTCGACCTCGACCTCGCTGGTGATGAGGAGGTTCGCGTGATGACGCGACACCGAGCCCGAGTCGATCACCACGTCGCATTTGCTGGCGCGGCCGATCGTCAGCGTGCCGTGGCCCGGCATCGCCATCACCTGGAGGGCGGCGCCATCGATCACGAGCAACACGCGGTCACCGAACGGCGCCTCGCGAACGATCTGTTCGGTCGTCGCGTCGGGGTCGTCGCTTGCCACGGCGGTAGAGTACGGGGGACAGGATCGTGGAGCAAGGGAGCCCCCGCAAGGGGGACCCTTCCCGCAGGGTGACGTCGATCGATCCGGCGCGGGCCCCCGCCCGTGGCACACTCTGCGCGTGCCGTTACGGGGGCGTGGAACGCACTACACCGTGGCGCGCCACGTCGTCGAGGCGAGCCTCGGCGCGGCCTATCGCGGTCACTGGCCTTCGCGCGTCGTGCGCGCGCTGGGGATGCAGCGCCGCGTCCGGGTCCGTCACCACTCGATCGCCACGCCGCGCTGGCCTGCCGGCATGCGCCCGCTGCGCCTCGCGTTCGCCTCGGATCTCCACGCCGGTCCCACCACGCACCCGTCGCTGCTCGACGAGGCGTTCGAGCGGCTGGCAGCGGCCCAGGCCGACCTGATCCTGCTCGGCGGCGACTACGTGTTCCTGACCGCCGACCACATCGGCGAGATCGAGCGTCGGCTCGCCCGGCTGCGTGCGCCGCTTGGCATCCACGCCGTGCTCGGCAACCACGATCTGTGGGCCGACGATCAGGCGATCGTCGATGCGCTCACCCGCGGCGGCGCCCGCGTGCTGGTCAACGAGCGTGCCTGCCTGCCGGCACCGTTCGAGCACGTCATGCTCGCCGGGCTCGACGATCCGTGGACCGGTGTACGCGCGTCGCGCCCGCACTTCCTGCCCGACGACCCAGTCCGCATCGTCCTCGTCCACGCGCCCGAGGCGTTGCTCCATCTCGAGGACGAGCCGTTCGAGCTCGCGCTGTGCGGCCACACCCACGGCGGCCACATCGCGCTGCCCGGCGGCATCCCGATCCTCGTGCCCGGCCCGCTGTCGCGCCGCTACGCGCACGGTCGTTACGAGCTCACCGGGCAGCGCACGCTGATCGTGAGCCGCGGCGTCGGCGGCACCGAGGTCGCGCTCCGCTGGAACGCCGACCCCGATATCCTCGTCGTCGAAGTCGGTCGCTGACCAGCGATGATGGCGATCAGTCCGGCCGCACGAGCTGCTGTTGCTGCGCCTGCAGCACGGTGTGTGCGGTCATGTTGACGATCTCCTCGACCGTCGCGTCGTTCTGCATCGCCGCCACCGGCTTGGCCACGCCGAGCAGGATCGGGCCCACCGCCGACGCGCCGCCGATCACCTTCGCGACCTGGTAGGCCGCGTTGCCCGAGGCGAGCGAGCTGAACACCAGCGTGTTCGCCGAGCGCGTCAGCTTCGAGAAGCCATACGCCTGCTCGCGGCGGACCGGATCGAGCGCCATCTCGGGCTGCATCTCGCCGTCGATCTCGAGCTCCGGCCGACGGGCACGGACCAGCTCGATCGCGTGATGGATGCGCGTGACGTCCGGGTGCCGGACCGAGCCGAAGTTCGAGTACGAGATCATCGCGACGCGCGGCGTGATGCCGAATCGCTGGACGGCATCGGCCATCTGCACGGTGATGTCGGCGAGCCCCTCGGCATCGGGGAAGATGTTGAACACGGTGTCGCCGAAGAACTTGACGGAGTTCTGCAGCACCATCATGTACATCCCGACCGCGACCTTCGCGCCCGGTGACAGCCCGAAGATCTCGAGCGGCGGCCGCACGGTCTCGGGATAGTTGAGGCGGAACCCGGTGACCATGCCGTCGGCGTCGCCGCGATCGACCATCAGCGCCGCGTAGTAGTCGCTCTTCTGCAGCAGGCTGTGCGCCGCGAAGTGGGTCAGGCCCTTGCGCTGGCGCAGCTCGTACATCCGATCGATGTAGCCCTGGTTGACGTCGGTGCGCGGATCGATCACCTCGACACCGCGCTCGAGCATGTCGAGCGACAGCTCGTTGCACAGCCGCTCGATCTCGTGCTTGCGTCCGAGCAGCACCGGCTTGGCGATGCCCTCGTCGACGATCTGCTGCACCGCGTGGAGCAGGCGCGGGTTCGCCGCGTGCGGGAAGGCGATGCGCTTCGGATCCCGGCGCGCCTCGCGGGCGATCGTCCGCATGATCGAGTACGCGGCATTCGAGCCCTTGAGCATCAGCTTCTCGCGGTACTCGCCGGTGTCGAACTTGATCCGGGCGACCCCGGAGTCCATCGCCGCCTGCGCCACCGCGGGCGCCACCCACCACAGGACGCGGGGATCGAACGGCTTCGGGATGAAGTAGTCCGGACCCATCTTCAGCGCCTTGCCGCCGTACGCCATGATCACCGAATCGGGCACTGGCTCGCGGGTCAGCTGGGCGAGCGCACGCGCGGCCGCCAGCTTCATCTGCTCGGAGACCGAGGTCGCGCGGCAATCGAGCGCGCCGCGGAAGATGTACGGGAAGCCGAGGACGTTGTTGACCTGGTTGGGGAAGTCCGAGCGCCCGGTCGCGACGATCGCGTCGGGGCGGGCGGCGATCGCGTCGGGGTACGAGATCTCGGGATCCGGGTTGGCGAGCGCGAAGATGATCGGCCGGGCGGCCATGGTCAGGAGCATCTCGGGCTTGACCGTGTTGGCCACCGAGACGCCCATGAACATGTCCGCGCCGCGCATCGCGTCGGCGAGCGAGCGACGGCCGTCGTCGGCGATCGCGAACTTGAGCTTCTGGCGATTGAGGTCCGTGCGGCCCTTGTGGATCACGCCCTTGGAGTCGACCAGCACCACGTTCTGCGCGGCGAGTCCGAGGCTGATGAAGAACTCGACGCACGCGATGGCGGCGGCCCCGGCGCCCGAGACCACCAGCTTGATGTCTGCGAGCTGCTTGCCCGCGAGCTCGGCCGCATTGATGAGGCCGGCCCCGGTGATGATCGCGGTCCCGTGCTGGTCGTCATGAAACACCGGGATCCGCATGCGCTTGCGCAGCTTCTCCTCGATCTCGAAGCAGGCCGGGGCCGAGATGTCTTCGAGGTTGATGCCGCCGAACGTCGGCTCGAGCGCGGCGACGATGTCGCAGAACTTGTCGACGTTGGTCTCGGCGACCTCGAGGTCGAACACGTCGATATCGGCGAACTTCTTGAACAGGCACGCCTTGCCCTCCATCACCGGCTTGCTCGCGGCGGGCCCGATGTTGCCCAGGCCCAGCACCGCGGTGCCATTCGAGATCACCGCCACGAGATTCGCGCGGGCCGTGTACTCCCACGACATGTCCTCGTTCGCCGCGATCTCCAGGCAGGGCTCGGCGACGCCCGGCGTGTACGCCAGCGCCAGATCGATCTGGCTGACCAGTGGCTTGGTCGGGACGACCTCGAGCTTTCCCTTGCGGCCTCGTCGGTGATACTCGAGCGCGTCTTGCTTTCGCCCCATGGCGCGGACGTTAGACCCGCAGCGTGGCGCTGGCAAATCGCGTTAGCCGTCGATCAGGATCGACACGTCGAGCCGCGCGGCCATCCCCAGCATCCGGAGGAACGCGGCGAGCTGCTCGATATCCGCGTCCGCCTCGGTCGGCAACCGGGCCCCATCGAGCGCCCGCGCCCGGCCGTCCTTGTCCTTGAGGTTGGACAGGCTGGTGTCGTGCGGGATGACCCCGAAGAACAGCGCGAGCATCAGGCAGTGCGTCGGCGCCAGGTTGCCGACCATGAACATCATCTGGAACAGCTGGTCCGACGAGATCTCGATCACCCCGTCGTCGCCTTGCCAGCGCACGCCGTAGGGAGCCCGGCTCTCGAAGAAGGTGGTGCCGGTGGTCCGCAGCTTGGCGGTGGGTTCGCCGTTCCAGCCGAACTCGCCCAGCCCGCGCACGAGCAACGCCCCGGCGGTACACGCGAGCTCGGTCGGCAGCCGGGTCATCAGCCAGGCCTCGACGTGCTCGGGGATGGGGTAGCGGATCCGGCGATGGCACGCGAACTCCCGGGGGAGCCCGGCAGGGCAGGTCGCACAGTGGCCGGCCACCTCGTCGAGCGGGGCGGATTCGTTCAGCAGGTCCTGCAGGGTCACCCCACGCGCCGAATCCCCTTCGGGCTTGCGCATCGTGAGCTGGACCTCGATGTCCGTCGGAGGCCTCTCCTCGCCGTCCTCGCGCAGGTGGGCGAGGGCAGATCGGGCCAGGATCCGGGTGCGATGCAGCCCGATGAGTCGGTGGACTCCGAGCTGACGGTGCGGCTCGCAGCCCATCGCGAGCACGTAGTCGATCGCCATGTCGACATCGTACCCTGACACCGAGCGCTTGTTTCTAGCGGCGGAGGCAGGTAGAACCCACCACACGCACCCGTAGCTCAGCTGGATAGAGCGTTGGCCTCCGGAGCCAAAGGTCACAGGTTCGAATCTTGTCGGGTGCACTGGGGTTTGTGGTTTGCCAAAGACTCTCGCAGAGATCGCGATCGACGCGAAGCTGATCAACAAGGCCGACGCCGCGAAGGCGGGTCGGATGGCCGAGGAGCGCGTGCAGCCCCTCGTCGTCGTGCTCATCCGCGATCTCGGGATCGACGAGGTGGCGCTGGTGGCCGCGTTCAAGAAGCAGACGCGGGTGCAGCTCATCGACCCGGGCGAGATCCAGATCGACGCGGATGCCCTGCGCTCGGTCCCGCGCGACATGTGTGCGCGACTCCGCGTCCTGCCGATCTCGCTGTCGACCGACGGCGCGGCGAAGGTGCTGCGGCTCGCGATGGCCGATCCGACCGACACCGCGGCGGTCGCCGAGATCGAGCAGCTCACCCACTGCGAGATCGATGTCTGCGTCTTGCCGCTGTCGGCGATCGACGAGCTCGTCGACAAGGGCTATCGCCAGATCAACACGGCGGTGGTCAAGCGACCGAGCAACCCGAACAGCACGATGTTCGTCACGGCCAGGAGTGGCTCGGTCGCCACCGCCTACGCGGACTCCGAGATCTCGGTCACCGCCCAGGTCCCGCTGTCCTCGCTGCTCGGCCCCGACAACCTGGAGGCCCGGCTGTCGGCGCTGGTCGAGGTGCTCGTCGGGAAGGGCCTGATCACCGAGGCCGAGCTGGCCGAGGCGCTGGTTCGGCCCAAGACACCGCCGACGTCCTGACCCCAGGGTTAGCTGGCCCAGATTCGGCCCCCAAGGGCTGATTTTGCCACCGGCCTGCACCGGGTCGCTGGGCTATCATCGGAGCGGGTCGTCCGTCGTCACCTACCCACCAGGGCCATGTCCCAACATGAAATGAGCGCGTCGATCACCTGCGCCGGTTGCCAGCACGCCTACGTGGAGAGCGCGCTATTCTGTCCAAACTGCGGGCGGCCCAAGGCGCGCGCTGCGGCCAGTGATGCGCTGATCGGCAAGGTGCTGGGCGAACGCTTCGAGGTGATCGAGCCGATCGGCCAGGGATCCTCCGGCACGATCTACCGCGCCGAGCACGTGACGCTCCGCCGCAAGGTGGCGATCAAGGTGCTCCACGACGAGCTGTCGCGTGATGATCTCGCGGTCGAGCGGTTCCGCCGTGAGGCGACGACGGTCGCCGAGATCGACAACGAGCACATCGTCGAGATCCACGACTTCGGCCGGACGCCCGATGGCCGGCTCTATCTGGCGATGGAGCTGCTCGAGGGCGAGACGCTCGACGCGGTGCTCGCGCGCGAGACTCAGCTCTCGATCGAGCGCACCGCCGACATCTTGATCCAGGTCGGCGAGGCGCTGATGGAGGCGCACGCGATCGGCTACGTCCATCGCGATCTCCGGCCCCGCAACGTCTACCTCGCGAACCGGCGCGGCAAGGCGAACTTCGTCAAGCTGCTCGACTTCGGGCTCGCGAAGCTCGTCGAGACCGACGCGTCGGCCGCGTCGACCAGCCTCGGGATGACGTTCGGCGATCCCCGCTACATGTCGCCCGAGCAGGCGCGCGGCGACCGCATCGACCGGCGAGCCGACATCTACCAGCTCGGCTGCGTCGCGTACGAGATGCTGACCGGTGCGCCTCCGTTCGGCGGCAACCGGGTGTTCGATATCCTCACCAAGCAGGTGACCGAGGTCCCGGTGCCGCTCCCGACGCGCCGCCCCGGCGTGCCGCTGTGGGTCGAGGCCGCGGTCGCGAAGATGCTCGCCAAGAGCCCGGAGAACCGGTTCGCGACGACGACCCGCATGGTCGAAGCGCTCCGCCGCGGGCTCGAGACCGGCGAGATCATGGAGGACGAGGTCGCGCGCCGTCGCGAGAGCGTCCCGCCGCCGTCGGTGTCGCGCGTGATGGCGAAGATGGGCATCACGACGCCCCAGGATCCGCCGGCCCCGCCGACAGCCGACTCGATCAAGCCGGCCCGGCCGGCGCACGAGCCGATCAAGCAGGCCCTGCCGGCGTACGATGCAAGGGCCACCGCCCGCGGGCTGCCGCCGGGGCCGCCGGCGCCGCCGGCGAACCCGGCGAACCCGGACTCCGTGGAGCTGCTCCGCAAGCGTACCGGCACGCCGCAGCTCGGGGTTCCGGGGATCGCCGCGGCCGTGGCAGGCGCCCCGACCGCCGATCCGGTCGAGCCGCAATCGCCGCGTGCAGGCACGATCGATCCATCGCCCGCGGTGCGCGTGAGCCCGCCGATCGGACCCGTGCAAGCGCGGATCAAGCGGCCGACGGCGGAACCCGGGATCTCGCAGGTCTGGTACGACGACGGTGACCGCGCCTCCGAAGACGTCGAGCATGGCCACTCCGAGCGCGCTCGGAACCTGATCTCCCCGAGCGCCACCGACCTCGGGTTCTACGACGAGGCGCCTCGTGGTCGCCGCTGGGGCCTCATCGTCGCCGCCCTCGGCGCGGTGGTCGTGATCGGCGGCGTGGCCTTCGCGCTCAGCCGCGGCGACACCAGCGCCCAGACGGCGAGCACGCCGCGGGCACCGAGCCTGGATCCGATCGCGAGCGCGGCGGTCAGCATCGACGCCGCGCCGAGCACCGTCATCTCCTCCGAGGTTCCCGATGCGGCGGCTCCCGCGGTCGCGCCGGAGATCCCGTCCGGGGTCGCGTCGGTCACCAAGCCCACCCCCACGCCGCCGCCCACGATCCGGGCTCCGGGCGGCGGCGCGCGGCGTCCTGCCGACCTCGGGAGCTTCGTGCCTCCCGGTGGCGATCCGATCCGTCGGACCCCCGGAGACACCGGCGTCGTCGATTCCCACCCGACCCCCGTGGTCATTCCGCCTCCCACCAACGCCGGAACCGGATCGGGGGGGGTCAGCGGTACCCCGCTCGATCCGTATGGCGGCGGCAATGACTCGACCCCGCCCACCGACGGTGCGCCGGTCGCGAACAAGGCCGAGTTCTACGGAAACCTCGGGACCCAGCAGCTCGGCACCGGCGACACGACGAGCGCGGCGTCGAGCTTCAAGAAGGCGCTCGAGCTCGACGCGAACAACGCGATCGCGACGATCGGCATGGGCGAGATCGCGCTCCGTCAGGGCCTGTTCGGCGACGCGATCGCGCACCTCAAGAAGGCCGCACGGATCGCGCCGCGGAGCTCGCGGGTGTTCACCCTGCTCGGCGAGGCGTACCTCAACAGTGGTCAGAGCAAGGACGCGGCGACCAACTTCAAGAAGGCCCTCCAGCTCGATCCAGACAACACGCGCGCGCGTGATGGCTACAACGAAGCCTCGAGCCGCGTTCCACCGGCGAGCGACGAGCCGTAGTTTCGCCGGCGCGGTGCGCTAACGGCGCTTCTTGTTCGGCCGGCTAGGCTCTGCCGGAACATCCTTGGCAGGCGCCGACCACGCCGAGGGTGCGCCATGGTGTGCGACACCGAGCCGGATGCGGCGAGTCGTGAACGACAGCGCCAGCTTCGGACGAGCCTTGCCGAGGTGCATGGATCTACCTTTGACCTGTCGATCGACGTTTGCAACTTTCCTGGGCGTCGTCTGCGTGCCGAAGTGATCTCCACACGCAGGCAGATGTGGGATGATGTGACGACATGGGGACGTTCGACGTGTTCGTCGAGGGGCCTGTCGATCCATCGCCGGAGGCCACGCGTCGGCTCGCCGAGATGATGTCGCAGCGCTATGGCCTGCCAGCAGCCGACTTGATGGCGCGGATCGCGAGGGGCCGGTTCCGCGTCAAAGGCAACGCCGATCGGGCCACCGCGGACACGTACGCGCATGACCTCGAGGCGATCGGTGCGCGAGTCACGATCTCCCCGGCGATCGTGAGCAGCCCCTCGATCCCGGTCCCGGCGACGCCGGCTCCGACCACGCCGACGCCGAAAGCGCCGCCCGCGACCGCTGCGTCGTCCGGATCGTTGCGGGCCTCCGGGTCGTCGCTGCCGCCGCAGGCCGTGGCTCGCCCCAGCTCGTCGTCGCTGCCGCCGCAGGCCGTGGCTCGCCCCAGCTCGTCGTCGCTACCGCCGCAGGCGCCACGCACGGTCACCCCGCAGCCGTTCACCAGTGGCCTCTCGGCCGCGTTCTCGGACCAACATCAGCCGGCGGCGGACCTCGGCGCGCTCGGGGCGGGCGCCGAGTTCTCGCTGTCCTCACTCGACGGCACCGCCGAATCCAAGGACGCCGCTCCGGCCTCGTTCGCACCGCCCGCCAGCACGGGCGCGAGCACGACCACGAGCAAGTCTGGCACGCCGTCCCCTCAGAAGGCCGCGCCGCTCGATCTGTTCGCGCCGCCGGACGCCGAGGCCGCCGCGTTCGTCGTCGATCTCGCGGTCGACGAGGTCCAGCCTCGCGAGCGCACGACCACGCCGGTCTCGACCCGGGCCCCGACCCCGCTGCCGATCCCTGCAACGCCCGTGGCGCCACGCCGCGCCACCGATCCATCGATGCCCTCGGTGGCCAACGTCGCCCATGCGGCGCCACCGCGCTGGCGGTTCGCCGCCGGTGTGTTGATCGCGATCGTGCTCGGGTTCATCCCGGCGCACTTGGTCGCGGCGATGCGCGAGCGCTCCGCCTTCAGCAAGATCGACGAGCACGTCAAACAGGTCCAGCTGAAGGTCGGCACGCCCGATGCGCCGATCGCGTACGACCGGCTCGATGACTTTCGCCGCGATCAGGAAGATCGCAAGAAGACCGAGCGGCGCAACATCGCGCTGATCTCGATGTTGATCTGGGCCGCGGCCGGCGGGTTGTTCGCGTACGTCTGGTTCCGCCGGATCCCCTGGGATCGCCAGTAGCGCGATCGCCACGCGCGGCCTCGGTGCGTCTTGGTCGTCATCGACGTGGGCGTGAGGGTTGACGGCGACGGCGACGGCGACGGCGAACGTTGACCTGGGCGACCATGCACCCGTCGACGCTGTCCGCCCAGGTCAACGTCGCCGTGAAACGTCGCCGTCGCCGTCGCCGTCGCCGTCGCCGTCAACCCCTACGTTGACGCCCACGGCCACGCCGACGCCCACGCCGATGGTGCCGGACTGACCCTAGTCGTCATCGTCGTCGTCGTCGTCATCCTCATCCTCATCGCGGTCGGGCAGACCCTTCGCCCTGCGCTCGGCGCGCTCCTTCTCGTCAGCGATCCGCTCGCGCTCCCGCACGATCGCCTCGGCCTTCTCGCGCTTGGAGGTCACGTACCACGCGAGCAGGATCGAGACGTTGTAGAGGATGATCATCGGCGTCGCCATCATGATCTGGGAGACCACATCCGGAGACGGCGTGAGGATCGCGCCGATGACGAACGCGATCACGACGAACCAACGGTTGAACTTCCACAGCCCCCGATGGGTCACCATCCCGACCATCGACAGGAACAGGATCAGCAGCGGCAGCTCGAACACCGCGCCGAACGCGAGCATCATGTCGCGCGTCAGATCGAGGTACTCCTGCATCGCGATCACCGCGGTCTGTTGCTGAGTGGCGTACCCGAGCAAGAACCCGTAGAGGTTATCGAGGACGAAGTAGTAGCAAAACAGCGCGCCCGCCGTGAAGAACAGGCCCGAGAAGGTGGCGAACGCGATCGTGATCCGGCGCTCGCGCTTGTAGAGCCCGGGGGCGATGAACCTCCACAGCTGATAGAAGATGAACGGCGACGACACGAAGATCCCGGCCCACATGCCGATCGACATGTCGACCCAGAAGCCCTCGGTGAGCTTCATGAACGAGACGTGAAACGGGCCGAGCTTCTTGACGTCCCAGACGTTCTTCAGCGGCTGGAGCAGCCAGTTGAACAAGTCGCGGGCGAAGTACCAGGAGACCGCGAAGCCGAGCATGAAGAAGATGGACGCGTTGCGGACGCGGTCGCGCAGCTCGCGGAGGTGCGAGAGAAACGGCATGCGGCTCTCTTCGAGGTCGCTCTTCGAGGCCTCGTCGTCGACCTCGTCGTCGGGCGCCTTCGCGCGTGCCTTAGCCATGCGTGGGCTCGGAACCCTTGGCGACCGTACCCGAGGCCGGCTTGATCATCGACGCGAGATCCTCGTGGTCGTCCTCGGGCGAGCTGCCCGGGACATCATCCGGCTCACCGGCGCTCTGCGGGAGCGTGAGCGCGGGCCGGACCGGCGTCTCGAGCCCTGCCTCGGTGGCCTCGCCGCCCTGGTCGCCGACAGCCGCGGCCACCGCGGCCCCGTGCGCGCTGCCGTCGGGCTCGAGCACGGGCTCGAGCCCGTCCTCCACGTGGACCTTCGGCTCGGGGAGTGCGCCGGGCTCGGCACTCTCGGTGGCGCCGGCGGTCAGCTCCTGCTTGGGGCGCGGCTTGATCTTCTTCGGCTTGACGGGGAGATCATCGCCGCGCAGGGCGCTCTTGAGGTCGCGAATCGCGCCACCGATCTGCTCGTCACCCTCGATCTGTTGCTGGAGCGCGCGCGACTGCTTCTTGATGTCGCGGATGCCCTTGCTGATCTGCTTGGCCGCACCCGGCAGCTTGTCGGGGCCCAGGAACAGCAGGGCCACGATCAAGATCACGATGATCTCGCTGCCGCCCATGCCAAACATGCGCCGGCAGCATACCACCCGGTCGGGCACATGCCCCGTCCCCGACCGGCGCAACGCCCTCGGCCCCCGAAAGGGGGACCCTCGCCGCGATGTGACGCCGATCCTTGCTTCGCTGCGGACCGGCGTTGATCGATCCGGCTCGGGCCGAGGCTCAGAACTCGCGGGTGGTCCGGCCGAAATCCGTCGTAGATGTCCCCGGTTGCCCGGTCACCTCGGTCGGCGCCGTGCCGGTGCGAAACCACAGGGCGAGGCCACCGCCCCCGGGCGCCGCGACCAGCCCGCTCTCGCGGTCGATCGCGACCTGCTCCATGCCGGCAGGTGGCGCGCCCGGGACGGCGACCAGAGGCCGCCCACCCTCGGCGGCGCGCATCGCACGCATCCACAGCGGCAGCGCGGCATGGGCGCCATCTCCCTCCGGGCCGAGCTTGTGGAGAGGGTCGTCGAACCCGAGCCATACCGCCGCGAGCACCCGCCCCGAGAATCCGATGAACCACGCATCGGTGTTGTCGTTCGTGGTGCCGGTCTTGCCCGCGGCCGGTCGCCCGAGTCCGCTCGCCGCCGCCGCGGTACCGCGGGAGACCACGGCGGCCATCATGTCCTGGAGCTGGAACGCGGTGCGCTCGTCCACGAGCTGGCCGCCCACGGCGCCGACCCGTTCATCTGGGTCCGTGCCGGCGGTGGCCGCAAGCCGATCGAACCGGCGATCGGGATCGAGCCACGGATCCTCCGGCACGGCGACATCGAACAGGACGTTCCCGCCTCGCCGGATCCGCACCGCGAACCGGGGCGCGATCGCCCAGCCTCGCCGCGCGATCACCGCGTAGCCACGCGCGAGCTCGATCGGCTTGATGCACGAGGCGCCGAGCGCCATCGGCCGGAGGTCCGCGATCGCGCTCGAGATCCCGAGCCGGCGCGCGAACGCGATGACGCGCGTGGTGCCGATGCGATCGAGGACATCGATCGCCGGTGCGTTGAGCGAGGCGGCGAACGCATCCTGGGCCAGCACGACGCCGCGGAACCGGTTGCCCGACTTCGGCTTCCAGTGGACGTTCGTGCGTTCGTCGTACTCGGCGATCGGCGCGTCGCGCAGCGCGGTCCCCGGCGTGATCGCGCCGCCGTCGAGCGCCGCCCCGTAGACCATCGGCTTCCACGCCGACCCGGGCTGGCGGCAGCTCTGCAACATCCGATCGAAGCGATCCGGATTCCACTCGCGTCCGCCGACGAGAGCCTCGACGTACCCCGTGTGGTGATCCCAGATCAGCGCCGCGACCTGCGACCTCCCCCAGCGATCGGCTTGCGCCACCGCGTCCCGCTGGAGCTCGGTCCCGAGCGCCGGCGCGGCCGCGGTCTCGATCGTGAGGCCACCGAGCTGGAGGTCGGCCGGTAGCGCCGCCGCGACGAGCCCGCGCACCTGCTCGGTGTACCAGGGCACGCGCGTGCCGTAGCTCGGCTTCGGGCGGTGGAGCGCGATCGGGGATCCCGCGGCCTGCCCTCGGGTGGCGTCGTCGATCATCCCGGCGCGCATCATGCGCTGGAGGATCTCGTCGCGACGCGCGCGCGCGGCCTCGGGGTGGCGGTAGGGATCGAGCCGCGTCGGCGCCTGGATGAGCCCCGCGAGCATCGCGGCTTGTGGGAGGTCGAGCTCGGCAACATCGCGATCGAAGTACGCGCGCGCCGCCGCGGCCATGCCGTATGCGTTCTCGCCGAGGAACACGAATGCCAGGTAGGTCTCGAGCACCTCGCGCTTGGTCCACCGGCGCTCGATCGCGCGGGCCATCAGCGCCTCGCGCACCTTGCGCCTCACGCTGCGCACGTTGCCGATCTTCTCGGGCAACAGGTTCCGCGCGAGCTGCTGCGTGATGGTCGAGGCGCCCTCGACGACCCGGTTGGCACGGTAGTTCGCCCACGCGGCACGCACGATCGCGGGGTAGTCGACGCCGCGGTGGTCATAGAACCGTACGTCCTCGGCCGCGAGCACTGCCTGGACGAGCCGCGGTGGCATCCGCTCGAGCGCGAGGACCGTGCGGTGGCCGACCGCCTTGCCGTCCTCGAACGGCAGCTCGGCGAGCCGCGTCCCGTCGGCCGCGATGATGTACGACGTCTGCGGCGCTGCCCTGCGCCACGCCGCGAGATCCGGGGCGTCGGGGAGGTCGCGCGCCCAGCCACGCAGGGCGACGGCGACCACGAGCGCGACGATGATCGGCGCCGCGATCAGGAGCCAGATCGTCGCGAGCAGCGGCAGCCGCCACCACCAGCCACCGTCGCGCCGATTCGCGACGATGACTCGCTGGTCGGTCACCTCGCGGCCTCGCGCGGGAACAGCGTCATCTGATGGGGCGGCCCGATGATGCGGGCGCGCGGCCCGAGCACGCCCGCGATCGCCTCGGCGAACGCGCCGGTCACGAACACCTCGCGCGCGCTCGTGGCCTCGATCCATTCGAGCAGTTGCTCGCGATCGGCGGCATTCGCCCACGCGAACGCAGCATCGCAGGTGCCTCGGCCTTCGAGCGCACGACCCGATACCAGCGCGGTGGCGAACGGCCGATCCGCGAGCGCGCGCGCCAGCCCTCCTCGATCGGAGTCGAGCCACACCACGGCGCGCGGCTCGCGGCCGGGCGAGGTGATCACGAGCTCACCGGATCGTGAGGCGAGCGACGAGATCGCGGTGCCGCTGATCGGGTACCGATCGCGCACCGCCCGTGCGGGGTTGCTGTGCTCCTCGATCGTGACGCCCGTGCCCGCGAGCTCGCCGGCGCGGCGAGCCAGATCGCGGATCGCCCGGGCCCCCGAGAGCGCGATCCCCGCCGCGTGCAGGCAGGCCGCGACCTCGAGGCCGTCGAGCGCGGTGTCGACGAACAGCACGGGCCGTCGAGCGGTCGCGAGCTGCGCGCGAACCCAGTCGAGCGTCTGCGCGATCGCATCGCCGAGCGGCGGAAAGCGTTGGTGCTCGGCCCCGTAGGGAGCGGCCACCACCACCGCGTGGCTCGTGCGGACCTCCGCGACCTCGATCGCTTCGCCGGCACGCGGACCTCGCAGCGGCCGCACGGCGCCCGCGTACAGCACGCGCTTGCCGTCGTGATCGACGTGCAGCGCCGCCGCGCCCGGACCTCGCCCCGACGCGACGAGCTCGAGCCGCACGGTCCCGAGCGTGAACCGGCGGTGGAGCGGCACGCCGAGGTGGCCTCCGCCGCGCGCGCCGAGCAACGCCAGCGTGAGCGGGCTGCCGATCAGCTGGTGATGGCCGGCGCGTCCGACGCGGTCCGCGGACGACACGAAGCAGACGTCGCGCCTGCGTCGCGCGTCGCACCAGATCGGCGTGCCCGTGAGGTGGACGCCATCGCGCCACGTCACTGCCGCGATCGGAGCTGTTTGTCGGCCTGCACGGCGCGCCACAGCTGACGGTGCCACCCACTCCTCGATCACGCAATGATCCGGCCCACCTCCAACCGGGCCAGATCAGCGGGATCGGCCAGCCAGGTCGGCCAGATCGGCCGCAATGATCACTCCACGGTGTTGGTCGGCAGCTGGCCCGCGTGGAACTGGCGTTCGAGCTCCTGCATGAGCGCGATCAGCAGCTCGCGCTGGGCTTCGTCGAGCTCGAACACGACGCCCATGCCCGGCAGCTCCTCGTCCTGTTCGAGGATCGTGTGGGACACCTTGCCCATCAGCGACAGCGGCTGCGGCTGTCCAGGGATCGTCACCAGCATGTGGATCTGCGAGGTCTCGGGCAGCGGCTTGTTCGTGAACAGGAACACGCCTTCCTCGTTGATGTCCTTCGTGAACGTGTTCGCGGGGCCCTCGACCGCGCCGTAGGTCACCTGCAGCCGGAGCGGCAGCCGCCGCTTCTCGCGCAGGTTCAGTAGCCCGCCGCGGACGTAGCCGTTGAGATAGTTGATCTTGTCGCGCTCGGAACCGCCGAGCGCCACGACGAGCCCGTTCGGCTCCTGGCGCGAGCCGACCACCGTGCCACGCAGCGTGACGAGCCATCCACCGACATCGAGATCGATGCGGAGCTGGGTCCCGTCGACCACGTCCTCTTCGCTCTGCACGAAC
Source organism: Deltaproteobacteria bacterium (assembly GCA_018262455.1). The sequence goes on from JAGSPR010000025.1 coordinate 20,089, forward strand.
ACCGTCCAGTCGCGGGGATCAAAGATCTTGATCCACTCGGACTGGTTCGAGAGTCGCAACTCGAGCCGGACAGCTCCCACCGGATTATCGTACCACCCCCCACCCGCCGCGCGGGTGACTCGCTACCGCGGCACGATCCCGATCGCGATGTGCAGCGTGGTGGGCTTGCCCCCCCGGATCACCTGGACCGTGACGTTCCGAGCGGTCGACACGCGGGCGTAGAGCTCCGCCGTGTCATCGAGGGTGCGCAGCGGCCTGTCGTCGACGCCAGAGACCACATCGCCGACCCGGAGCCCGGCCCTGGCGAACAGCGAGCCGTCGGAGACCTGCTCGATCCGCACCCCGCTGTTCGTGAATGCGCCACGGATCGAGCCGAGCAGCGCATGAAAGTCTTCGAGCGCGTGGTCGACATCGGTCCGCGAGATCACCACGTCGGTCCGGGTGCCGCTGGAGGGCGCCCGGTGCGCGCGGTTCGGCGTCGGGGGCCGCGGGTCCGGCGTCGCCTTGGGGCCGGCGTCCTCGGCGTCCGCATCGGTCAGCGCCTCCGAGTAGGCCGTGCCGATCGACTCGCTCCAGTCGACCGATTCTCCCGCATAAGGATCCACCGGCGCCGGCTGCGGGCCGGGCGGGGCGGGTGGGGCGCTCGGCCGCACCGGGCGGGTGTTCGAGGCGCTCGGCGGTGCGCCCGGCGTCGCGGGGATGAGCGATGGCAGAGCCGTCAGGACGATCTGGGTATTGTGGCCGGTCAGCGTGACCTGGTCCTCGGCGATCGCCTCGACGGCGTATCCGGCGACCTGCATGCCGACCTCGACCACGAGGTGCGTGTTGCGAGTCGGGTCGAACAGCAGGGCTTGCGAGCTCTCCGGCATCACCTGGAGCAGGCGGAGCGGGATGGTGCCGCGGGACGGCGCAGCAGGTCGTGGTGGCGGGCCAACTCGACTCGGGCCCACCACCCTCGATGGTGGGGCGGATGGTGGGGCGGATGGTTGAGCAACGGCCGTGCTGGTCAGAACAACGATGAAGAAGCTGGCTGGACGAAACATGCTTGGGCGGTGGTGCAAGCACCAAGCCGCCACCTGTCGGAACAACACGGTGGCGCCCGTCGACGATCGAGCCCCGCGGACGCGCGCTCTGGCACCAACGCGACGCGCTTGATGAGCAGGGCGCTCTGAGCCATCGGCTCAGGTCGACTTCTTCGCGTCCTTCGAACCGTCGAGCTCGGACAGATCGAGATCCTCGAGCTCCTTGAGATCTTCCGCCGTCAGGCTGCCCATCGATGCGCTGGCGGTGCCCAGGTCAGCCTTTTCAGACTTTTCCTCTTTGCCCCCCGCGCCCAGCTGCTTCGCGTTGTCACCCTTGGGCGCCTCGAGCAGGCCCATCTTGGCCTTGAGCTCGGACAGCGCGTCATCTTCGCCCGCACCGCCGGCCTGCTCGAGCTGGAGGAACTTCGACTCGAGCGTGTCGCCCGACAGCTCGCCGGCCAGCTCGGCGCCTGCCTCGGCCTCCGCTTCCATGAGCTGGATGCGCTCGGCCATGCGATCGAACGTGTCGAACGCGCTGGTGTCTCCGAGGCCCTGCATCGTGTTGGCGATCTGCTGCTGCGCCTCCGCCCGCTTCTTGCGCGCGATCAGGATGTTCTTCTTGCGCTTGGCCTCTTCGATCTTGTTGTTGAGGAGGCGCAGCGCGTCCTTCAGCTTCTCGACCGCCTGCTTCTGGGAGATCCACTGCTGCTGGTACTGGGTGGCGATCGTCTCGTGCTCTTGCTTCCGCGCGAGCGCTTGCCGGGCGAGGCCGTCGTCGCCCGCGCGCACGGCGACCATGGCCTTGCGCTCCCACTCCTTGGACTTGTCGGTCTCGGCCACGTACTGCTTCTGCAGCTTCTTCTCGTCGGCGATCGCGACCGCGACCGCCTTCTTGGCCTCGACCAGCTGCTGCTGCATCTCGAGCAGCACCTGGGCGAGCATCTTCTCGGGATCTTCGGCCTTCGTGATGAGGTCGTTGAGGTTCGACTTGATCAGCGTCCCGAGTCTGGAAAAGATGCCCATGGCTTGTATCGAGCGTACGGGATCAATGGTGTCGTTGCAACGCTCGCGCCTTGCGTGCTACCTGCACGACCTCTGACCTGATCACGACGCCCCAGCCCGACGAAGACGACATGCCCGAGACGAAGAACCTGCCGCGCCACCTCGGCATCATCATGGATGGCAACGGTCGGTGGGCGCAGCGGCACGGTCGACCGCGCCTGGACGGCCACCGCCAGGGCGCCGAGTCGGTGCGCGACATCACCCGCGCTTGCCGCGAGCTCGGTATCGAGGCGCTCACCCTGTACGCGTTCTCGTCGCAGAACTGGGCGAGACCGGCCGACGAGGTCGCCGGACTGATGCACCTCCTGCGCGAGTTCTTGATCGACGAGCGCGCCGAGATCCTCGAGAACCAGATCCGGCTCGAGGCCATCGGTGACGTCGAGCGGCTGCCTCCCATGGTCACCGAGCCACTCCAGGAGCTGCGTGCGGCCTCCGCGGGCAATCGCGGAATGACGCTCACCCTGGCGCTGTCGTACGGCGGTCGCGAGTCGATCGCGCGCGCGGTGCGTGCGGCGATGCACGACGCGGTGGCGGGCAAGCTGCGGCCCGAGGATCTCGACGTCGATCGGTTCAACGCCTACCTCCCGACCGCCGCGCTGCCGCAGGTCGATCTGCTGATCCGGACCAGTGGCGAGCAGCGGATCTCGAACTTTCTACTGTGGGAGATCGCGTACGCCGAGCTGGTGTTCATCGACGTCCAGTGGCCCGAGTTCCGGCGCGCGCAGCTGCTCCAGTGCCTCGAGCAGTTCGGGGCCCGCGAGCGCCGGTTCGGCCTCACCTCGGCCCAGCTCGCGTCCGACGTCGACTCGTAGCCCCGGGGAACGCTGGACGGGCTGACCGGCTCTTGACCGCTCGGGCGCGCTGGGGTTAGCTGCGCGCCACGTGGCCCTAGGCAACCTCGCTCAACGCGCCCTTGTGGCGGTCGTCGCAGTCCCGAACCTGCTGCTACTGCTCAGCTATCACCGCACCGAGCCGACCTGGGCCCTGATCTTCGTGGCGTCGGTGATCGCGATGTTCGAGTTCTTCGCGATGACCCTGCCCAAGCCCGACCGGCTCGCGGCCCTCGTGATGGGCGCACTGGCGTGCGCGGCGTTCTACTGGCTCGACTTCACCACCGCGGAGACCTATTCGCTCGGTCGTCACGCGGGCACCGGCGAGCGCGTGCTGATGGCCGCCATCTCCGCCGGCTCGGCGATCACGCTGCTGCTGGCCGTGATCGTCCCGGGCCTCTACTACCTGTTCCGGTTCCGCGACATCCCGAGCGTTGCCGGCCGGTTCGCCGCGACGGTGACTGGCATCGTGTACGCCGGCCTGCTCACCACGTTCCTCGCCCTGCTCAAGCGCATCGACCCGGACCACGGCGCCAGCACGGTCGTGCTCGTCCTCATCGTGGCGTGGGTCAGCGATACCGGCGCCTACTTCGCGGGGCGGTTCCTCGGCAAGGGCAAGCTCTACGAGGCCGTCAGCCCGAAGAAGACCTGGGCGGGCGCCTGGGGCGGCCTCGCGGGCTCGCTCGCGGGCGTCATCGTGCTCAAGCTCCTGGTCGCCCACTGGCTGACCCCGTTCGACGTCATCATGATCGCGATCCCCGGCGGCATCCTGGGCCAGCTCGGGGACCTCTCCGAGTCGCTCATCAAGCGCTCGGTCGGCGTCAAGGACTCCGGCGCGCTGCTCCCGGGCCACGGCGGCATCCTCGACCGGATCGACGCGGTGCTGTTCATCGCGCCGTACGTCTACGTCTACCTGCGCGTGAAGGCGGCGATCTGAGGCTGGGTCCGCCCGGACCCGGCAGCCTGCCGACCTGCGTCCACCAAGCACCCACGAGTTTTCGTAAGTTTTCGAAATAACTACGTGTTCAGCTGGCAGAGGAGCTGCAGTTGCCGGCTTCCATGACCCGCTTCGATCGCACGTGGGAGCCGCTCGTGGTGCTGCTGGTCGCCGCGGCGCTGTGGTTTGGAACGCTGTGACGGGCCGGAACCGCTACGCCGCGATCTGCTCGAGGAACGTGCGGGCGTGGCCGGCCCAGGCGCTCGCGGTGTCGAGCTCGAGGTAGCGTTCGAGGTGGTGGCGTGCCTGCGCCGCGCCGCCCACCTGGGCGAGCATGATGCCGAGGTTGTAGTGGGCGTCCGCGAACTCGGGCGCCGCGGCGCAGACCTTGCGAAGCTCGGCGATCGCCAGCTCGGTCTCGCCGAGGTCCTCGTGCAGGTTGGCGAGGTTGTAGCGAGCCTCGGGCTGCCCGGGATCGCACTGCAGGGCGCGCTCGTAGCACCTGCGGGCCTCCTCGAGCTCACCCTGGCGATAGACCAGGTTGCCGAGGTTGGTGAGCGCGGCCGCCATGTTCGGCTCGAGCTCGATCGCCTGGCGGAACAGGTGCTCGGCGATCTGCGAGTCGCCGCGGTCCTCGGCGGCGCACGCCTCGACGAAGTGGCGGTAGGCCGTGGTGCCGCCGTTGGCCTCGGTCGGGCTGTCCTCGATCGACTGCGGTGCGCCATCCGGCGACGGACTGACGCGCGGCATCGAGAGCACCTGCGCGACGTGCTCGCCGAAGCTCGGCAGGTTGAACGCCATCACGACCTGGCCGCCGATCGGCTGGAACGCCACGTCATCGGCGAGCGCCACGATCGTCTCGCCATCACAGCACACGCGGAGCCGCGTCGCGGGGTGCGTGTCATCGGGCAGGGCCTTGCGGAGCGCCTCGACGTTCTTGCGCACCTTCTGGAGTGGCATGCCGGTCGAGGTCAGATCCTTGGCGGACTTGACGGCGACGAGATCGCAGAACGTGTAATAGAACCGGCCGCCCTTGCGCACGGTGGGGCCGACGAAGCCGGTCTGCATCCAGTAGCGCAGCCGCGACTCCTGGAGGGCGAGGATCCGGGACACGTCGCGGATGCTGTACAGCTCGATCATGGACATCTCCTCATCGCGGTGAGCTCGACGGAGCTCCGGGTCGGCCGCTCGGGCGTGGTGGGCGTGGTGAGCGTGGGGAGCGCGGGGAGCGTGGTGACCCGGGCGCGCTGGGCCTCGACGTCGAGGCTCAGGCGCAGCTCGGTGCCAAGCGATCGGCTCTCGAGGTCGACGAGCGGCGTGGACAGCTCGCAGCCCGCGGTGCGCCGGGCCTCGGAGATCGCGATCCGGCGTGCGTGGTCGCGACAGCGTTCGTCGCCGGCATAGAGCATCGCCACCCGCTGGGCGGTCGAGGCATCGGGAGGGTCGCTGATCCGATCGCGCGTCTGCGTCAGGTCGACGGTCAGCATCGTCGAGCCGGTGTACAGCTCGCCGGCGAGCTCGCCTTCGGTCAGCATCCGCGCGGCTCCGTGGATCAGCTCGATCGCGACCGGCGCGAGCCGCACCGTCACCTCGCGCTCGAACAGCGACACCCGACGCGCGATCGCCATCGGTTTGCGGGGAGGAGGCTTCGACACGCGAAGCCGACGACGGGGCGGAGCCATTCCGAAACGCTAGCGAAGCTGGAGCAGGTGGCCAAGTTTCCTACACGGCGGCACCCGTTCCCGCCCCCGATGGGACATGGTTACCGTCATGCCGCAGGGCATCCCTCGGATCCCGGTCTGGCTGGTCACCGCGCTCGCGATCGGAGCGCTGTTGATCATGCTGCCGTTCGCGCAGTGGATCGCCCTGGCGCTGTGGCTCGGGCTCTACGCGCGCCGCATCCATGCGCCGCTCACGATCAAGCTCGGAGGCCGCCGCGGGCTCGCGGCCACGATCACGGTGAGCTTGCTGCTCTTGATCGCGATCCCGATCGCCGCGGTGGTGACGTCGATCATCGTCGATGCGGTCGCGCTCGTGCGCCAGCTCCTGGCCTCGGACCAGACCCACGCCGTGCTCGTCAAGCTGGTCGAGAACGGAGGCCAGAGCGATCAGGCCAAGGACGCGATCGACAGCGCGTCCGGCATCGTCGATCTGCTGATGAGCCAGGGCGATCGTGCGTGGGCGATCGTCACGCAGGTCGCCGGCGTGGCGGCGGGCTTCGTGATCGGGGCGCTCGTCATGGTGACCGGGATGTACGGCGTGCTCGTCAACGGACCTGCGTGGTACGCCTGGTTCGAGGCGCACCTGCCGATCGCGCCCGGTCACCTGCGCCGGTTCGGCGACGCGTTCATCGAGACCGGGCGGGGCCTGTGGTTCGGGATCATCGGAGCCGGGCTCTTGCAGTCGATCGTCGCGACGATCGCCTACCTCATCCTCGGCGTTCCATCGGCGCTCGCACTGGGGATGCTCACCCTGCTGTTCTCGGTGATCCCGGCGATCGGCACGGCACTCGTGTGGGTGCCGGTCGCGGCGGGGTTGGCGATCACGGGGCGTACCGGCGCCGCGATCGCGCTCGCGATCATCGGCGTGGCGGTGATCGGCACGGTCGACAACATCGCGCGGCCGTACCTTGCCCGAAAAGGCCATCTCCAGCTCCCGACCTGGCTCGTGCTGATCTCGATGTTCGGCGGGGTCGAGTTGATCGGTGGCTGGGGCCTGCTGCTGGGCCCGCTCGTGCTCCGGCTCGCCAAGGAGGCCCTGGCGATCGCCTACGAGCCGACGAGGACCGAGCAGGAGCCGGCAAGGTCGGGCGAACCCGTGGTAACCACCGACGGGTCGTGATACCCGTTGAAGAGCCGTGTCCCTCGACGTCAAACGATATCCGATCCTCGTCGTCGACGATGAGCAGGACAACCTCGACGCGTTTCGGTTTAACTTCCGGAAGACATTCGACATCCTGACCGCCAGCGGCGGCGCCGAGGCGCTCGAGATCCTGGCGCAGAAGGACGTCGCGGTCGTCATCACCGATCAGCGGATGCCGCGGATGACCGGCGTCGAGCTGCTGCGCGAGGTCCGCACGACTCAGCCGGATGCTGTCGGAATCATTCTGACGGCGTTCACCGATGTCGACGTGCTGATCGAAGCGATCAACCTCGGTCAGGTCTATCGCTACATCACCAAGCCATGGGACGCGAAGGAGGTCCGTGGCGTGCTGCAGTACGCGATCGAGCGGTTCCACCTCCAGCGCGAGAACAAGAAGCTGGTCGCCCAGCTCGCCGAGTACACCGGCTACCTGAACCAGCAGCTCCACGGCGAGTTCGACTTCGGCAACATCATCGGGGACAGCTCCGCGCTCAAGGAGGTCCTGTCCAAGGTCGAGCAGGTCGCGCCGACTGCCTCGACCGTGCTGCTGCGCGGCGAGACCGGCACGGGCAAGGAGCTGGTCGCTCACGCGATCCATATCAACTCGCCGCGTGAGGAGAAGCCGTTCGTCCGCGTCAACTGCGCGGCGCTCGCGCCGGGCATCCTCGAGAGCGAGCTGTTCGGCCACGAGAAGGGCAGCTTCACCGGCGCG
>JAGSPR010000158.1 GCA_018262455.1 Deltaproteobacteria bacterium
GCGCTCGTGATGCTCGGCCGCCCGTACCACAACGATCCGGGCATGAACCACTCGGTGCTCGAGGAGTTCCAGGCGCTCGGCTATCCGATCCTGTCGATGAGGTCGCTGCCGCGTGACAAGGCGCGGATGGATGCGCTGTTCGCCGAGGACATCGCCAGGGGCGTGATCGACAACGGCCTCGACGTCTCCGACGTGTGGCCCGAGAACTACTCGACCAACTCGGTGCAGAAGGTGTGGGCCGCGAAGTACGCGGCGCGCCATCCGAACCTCGCCTGTCTGGATCTGTCCAGCTTCAAGTGCGGCCACGACGCGCCGACGTACGGCCTGATCGACTCGATCATCGCGTCCGCGGGCAAGGCCTACTCGGCCCTGCACGACATCGACGCGAACAAGCCGAGCGGCTCGATCAAGATCCGCGTCAAGACGTACGCCTACACCTTGATGCTCTTGAAAGAGAAGCTCGAGGATCAGGGCACCAAGAAGGTCGAGCTCGACCGCAAGGTCACCGAGAAGAAGCTCGAGCTGATGGTGTCCTTGCAGGCGAAGCTCGCGGGCACGGGGCGGATCGACGACAAGCTCGACCATGAGATCACGGCGCTCGCGACACAGATTTCGGTGTGGCGCACGGCCGACGAAGCAACCAAGCCCAAGACCGGCAAGCGGTCGGCGGCTCTCAACGTGATGCGGCAACAGTAGACATCGAGGCCAGGAGAACACCATGAGCACGACCAACGACAACGCCGGCAGCACTCTCGATTCGATGTCGATCGAAGCGATCGAAGCTGAGCTGAAGAACTTCGAGCTCGAGGAGCGCAAGCGCCTCGGCCTCCCCACCGAGAACGCGCAGCAGTGGTTCGATGCGGTCCCGCGCGAGTTCACCCGCGACCAGCGGGAGCACACCACGATCCTCGTGTCCGGCCTCACGATGGCGCACGACCTGTTCGTTCAGTCGGCGCTGCGCGGCATCGGCTACAAGGTGATGGCACTCGACACGCCGGACAACGACGCGCTCCAGTTCGGACGCGAGTATGGCAACCGCGGCCAGTGCAACCCGACGTACTTCACGGTCGGAAACCTCGTGAAGTACCTCGACGGCCTCCGCGAGCGCGGCATGTCCAAGGACGAGATCGTCAAGAACCACGTGTTCATCACGGCCGGTGCCTGCGGCCCGTGCCGGTTCGGCACGTACGTGACGGAGTACCGCAAGGCGCTCCGTGACTCCGGCTTCGACGGCTTCCGCGTCCTGCTGTTCCAGCAGACCGGTGGGCTCAAGCAGGCGACGGGCGACGGCGTCGGGCTCGAGATGAACCCGACGTTCTTCTGGGGCGTCGTCCGCGCGATCCTCATCGGCGACGTGCTCAACGCACTCGGCTACCGGATCCGCCCGTACGAGGTCGAGCCGGGCGCCGCGGACCGCGCGCTCGAGGTCTCCAAGCGCATCATCTCGAACGCGTTCGAGAACAACACCTCGCTGCCGATGGCGCTCCTCAAGGTCCGCCGCGAGCTCGGCAAGGTGAAGGTCGACCGCACGAAGGCCAAGCCTCGCGTCGGCATCATCGGCGAGTTCTGGGCGATGACGACCGAGGGCGACGGCAACTACGGCCTGCAGCGCTTCCTCGAGGCGGAGGGCGCCGAGCCGGACATCCAGATCGTCACCGCATGGCTGCTCTACATGATCTGGCAGGGCCGCTTCGACACCCAGCAGCGCGCACAGCTCAAGGGCGTCGACAAGGACACGACCGAGCACGGCGGCAGCAAGTTCAGCTTGAAGGGCGTCGATGTCCGCAAGCGGATCGCGACGATGTGGGCCGGCGAGAAGGTGCTGCGTGGCCTGTTCCACGCGTTCTCCAAGGCGATGGGCCTCAACGACTATCACCTGCCGGACATGAACCAGATCGCGGAGATCTCGCACTCGTTCTATGACAACAACCTCCGCGGCGGCGAAGGCCACATGGAGGTCGGCAAGCTGATCCAGAACGTCGCTTACTCGAAGGTCAACATGACCCTTTCGGTGAAGCCGTTCGGTTGCATGCCGAGCTCGTCGGTCTCCGATGGCATCCAGTCGTTCATCACCGAGCTCTATCCGCAGGGCATCTTCCTGCCGATCGAGACCAACGGTGACGGCGCGGTCAACGTCTACAGCCGCGTCCAGATGCCTTGATGTCGCCGTTCCATCGCTCGCCTCACATGGCGGGCTGCACGTCGGCTGACCTCGTCTACGAGGTGGGCGCTCGCAAGAACCGCCTGTCGTACCTCAAGAACCAGGTGGTCAATGCCGTGACCGGTCGCGATGCCAAGGAGCACGCGATCGCGCACCAGAAGCTGCTCGACGTGGCTCGTCGTGCGGCCGCGCGCGTCAACAAGAAGAACTCGGTCGTCACCGTGGCGCCCGAGCTCGACGCGACGCAGCTCGAGGACGTCAAGCGCCCGCCGGTCCCGGCCGGTCGCAAGAGCCTCCGCGTCGTCGGCTCGAACTAGCGAGCCTGCGCTCAGGGCGCGATCACGACGTCGAACCGGAACTCGAACAACCGGCCGCTCGCGGTCGCCGCCAGCGTGATCTGGGCCGGCGACGCGCAGCCGGGATCCGGATCGATCAGCAGGTCGTCCTGGTAGGTCTCGCCGATCTCGAGCAGTCTGTCGTTCGAGAACGTCGGGGTGAGTCCGAGGCAGCGCGGGCCATCGAGCTCGAGCGCGAGCTCCGTCTGGGACCCTCCGTCGTTGCGTAGCTGGAACGCGACCGCGGTCAACTCGTTGGACTTCACGGTGATCGAGCTTCCCGGCGGTCCACCGCTGACCGAGAGGCCGTCGATCACGAGGTGCGGCGGTGCCGAGGTGTCGAGTGAGCGGCACACATCGATCCGGAGATCGCACCAGGTCTCGGAAGGGCAGTCGTCATCGCGGGTGCAGGCGATGTCGATCTCGTCGACGTTCTGCGCCGCGCAGCCGGCGACCACCGCGATCAGCGCACATGCGGCTGCCATGGACTTCATGGACTTCATGGCTCCTCGAGCGTCGGCAGCTCGGCGGGCGACGTCGGCTGATACTTCGGCGTTCCCGAGAACGCGAGAACCATGCCGCTGACCGACAGTACCGGCACGGCGATCAGGAGGCCGGTTCCGATCAGGTCGTAGCGGCTGCGCAGCGTGAGCAGGCGGTCGACCTCGTCGCCCGGCCGCGGGTGCGCCGCGAGATCGTCCTCGATCGCCCCGACCCGGCTCCGCGCGTAGAGGCCGACGCCAAACGCGACGACCCCGGCCACGATCGCCAGCCGCGCCGGCCAGATCCGCCTGTTGCTGCTCAGCCGCGCATCGAGTCGCGCGGCGTCGGAATGCGCTGGGTTTGCCTGGCGGGCGCGACGCGCGAGGTAGAGCGCCCGCGCCGGTGCGTTCGCGGCATCGCGCTCGGCCCACGTGGTCAGCACGTCAGCGAGCTGCGGATCTCGCCCACCCGCGATCGTCCAGCGCGCGTCGAGTGCGCGGGCCGCGAGCACCGTGTCACCCGCGTCGCGCGCCTGCGTTCCGATCTGGCCCAGGATCGCCACCGATCGCGGGCGAGCGCGTTCTCGCTGGGCACGCGAGAATGGATCGCGGCTCTCGTACAGCACGAGCACTCGCTGCAGCGCGCGCTCGAGCAGGGGCATCGGCGCGTGCGTCGCGCCCACGATCGCCTCGGCCTCGGCGAGTCGCGCCGCGACATCGGGATCGAAGCCCTCTGCCGGGGCGGTCGAGATCGGGGGCCCGGCGGTCACCTCGACGCTGGTGGGCTCGGCCTCTCGCGAGGGGGCCGCGACCGCGGGCGCGGGAAGTGCAAGCGCACATGCTGCTGTCAGGTGGAACACACGTCGCATGGTCGTCTCCTAAAACCCGCCGCAACCAGAGCGGCACACGTGACCGACGCTCGCGCAGCGCTCGGAGCACGACGGTTCGCCGGTACAGCTCGAGCTGCACGACGAGACGGCGGCGCTGCACTCGGACTCGCACCGCCAGGACGCTTGCCGTGCACGGTCTCGTTCCGCTTCCTCGCGTTGCTCGGCGGCTCGCTCGCGATCGCGCTCGAGCTCCTCCTGCCGGCGGGCCGCGCGCAGGGCGACATAATCCTCGACGACCTCGGTGGGGGCGAACGCGAGGTTTCGCCGCAGCGTGACCGCGTCGCTACAGCTCGCGACCGCGTCGAAGACCTCGATCCACGCGCCCTTCCGCCCCGCGCGGACGCGTGGCCAGGCCGCGCGCAGCCCGGCGATCGCATCGTCGCAGCGATCCACGGTCCGCAGCGGCGCCACCGCGGCGATCGCGGCCTCGATACTCCCGCACTCCGACGAGGCGCGCAGGTAGGCCTCTCCGGCGCGCGCTTGCTCGCCAAGCGCGTGCCACGTCGCGGCGGCATCGACGAGCCCGGGGCACGGCTGCGCGCCGACCAGGTGCTCGAGCAGCGGCGCCACCGCGAGCGTGCCGATCGCGGTCTTGTCCTCGGAATCGGCAGCCATTGCGCGCACCATCGCGGCGGCCCGGCGCTGCAATCGCAGATCGGCCGGTGCGCGGGTCGCGGCCTCGATTGCACCGTGCGTCGCCTCGGCGAGCGCGGCGTGTTGTCGCGCGGTCAGCCGCACCGTCGCGGCCGGGTCGAGCTGGCCGGAACCGTCCGCGACCCGACCGGGCGGCGTGGCGAGCGCGATCACGTCGGGAAGGAGGAACGAGCTCGAGACGGCCGCGCAGCCCGTGAGCGCGATCGCCAGCGGCCCCAGCACGCGGCCGCTCACAGGTACGGCATCCAGCGCAGGAGCTGGTACGTGGCATAGCCGCCGCCGACCAGCGTCGCGCCCGCGAGCACCGCGGATCCGGTGGCCCCGAGGACCCGGTCGCGCAGCAGCGATCCACCGTCCCACTGGGCGAACCGATACGGCCGGCGTCGCGCCAGCACGATCGCGAGCTTCGCCAGGACCGCGATACACCAGAGCATCGCCAGCAAGGACAAGGCAGCACCGACTCGTTCCATGACGCGAGAACGTTGGGCGCGGGCCCAGGTCGCGGGTTATTTTGCGTGCGATGCTTGAGGCCGGCTCATGCTCGACGACGATCCCCAGCGGCTGAGCCACACCGACCTGGTACGCCACGTCCTCGCCGCGGGCTCCGAGGTGTTCCCGGATCTCGTGGTCGAACGCGCCGCGATCGAGGACCTGACGCAAGCCCGCCTGGCTGCGGGAATCTCCGCCGAGCAGCTCCGGTCTCACGCCGCCGAGCTCTACCTCGGCGCGGCGTGTGCCTCGCATCCCCCGGCCGCGCTCGCGATCCTCGATCGGATCTACATCGCACGGGTCCCCGAGATCCTCGCGAACAGGCGGCTCCCCGACCACGGCGTCGACGAGGTCCGGCAGACCGTCCGCGAGCGCCTGCTGGGCGGTCAGCCGCCGTACCTCACGCGCGCGGTCGGGCGGGGCAGCCTCGTCAGCCTGGTCGCCGTGATCGCGACGCGCGCCGCGGTCGACTGGTTGCGCGCGCGTGCCCGCGCCACGCTGCACCACGACCCCGAGCCCGCAGACGACGAGCTCGTGGCCACCGGCGATCCGGCGCGCGATCACCTGCGCGCGCGGTATCGCGGTGAGGTCAAGGCCGCGTTCGAGGCCGCCGCCTCCGAGCTTTCGCCCCGCGAGCGAACCCTGCTGCGCCTTCACCTGGTGGACGGGCTCACGATCGATGATCTCGCCCGGCTCTACCAGATCCATCGCGCCACCGCGGCCCGGCAGGTCGATCGTGCCCGGGAGCGCGTGGCCAGCACGACCCGCAAGCTGCTGGGCCGCACCGCAGGGCTGCACGGTGACGAGTTGGCCGAGCTCGGCACGCTGGTGACGAGCCAGCTCGATCTGAGCCTGTCGCGGGTGCTGGCCTGAGCCCGCCTTGTCGCGGATAGTAGCCCCGTCGTGGAGTGCCTGGACGATCTGACGCTCGTCGAGCTGGTCGAAGGGACGGCGACCGCCGAGCGCGCCGCCGCCTACGGCCACCTCGATGATTGCGCGAGCTGCCGGTCATTGTTCGCCGAGATCGTGCGCTCCACCCACCAGGAACCGGCTTTGTGGGGCCCCAGCGAGCGGCCGCGTTCGCTGGGGCGGTTCGAGCTCCAGGGCAAGCTCGGCGCCGGCGCGATGGGGGAGGTCTACGCGGCCCACGATCCACAGCTCGACCGCCAGGTCGCGCTCAAGCTGCTCGGCGCGCGCGGCGCAGGGCTGTCACGTGATCGCGAGGCGCTCGTGGGCCGGCTGCTGCGCGAGGCGCGGATGATGGCGCAGCTGTCTCATCCCAACGTCGTCGCGGTGCACGAGGCCGGGTCGATCGACGGCATCCCTTTCGTGGTGATGGAGCAGATCGATGGCCAGGACCTCGTCGCCTGGAGGGCCGCTGCGCCGCGCTCGATCCCGGAGATCCTGCGCGTCGTGATCGACGTCGCGCGGGGGCTCGCCGCGGTCCACGGCGTCGGGCTGGTCCATCGCGACGTCAAGCCGGCGAACATCCTCGTCGGCAGCGATGGCCGTGCGCGGCTCGGAGATTTCGGGCTCGCCGGGGTCACTGCGGAACCGGCCGCGCCCGCGCCGACCGGGGAGGGAGAGGTCCAGCTGACCCAGACCGGCGAGATCGTCGGCACGCCCGCGTACATGGCACCCGAACGGCTGCGCGGCGAAGCCGCGGTGCCCGCGAGCGACCAGTTCAGCCTGTGCGTTCTCTGTTACGAGGTGCTGTTCGGCAAGCGTCCGTTCGCGGGCGCGACCTGGGACGAGCTATCTCGTGCGGTGCTGGCCGGCGAGCTCGGCGAGCCGCCGGCCGACCGCGGCGTGCCGCCTTGGATCGTGCGGGCGATCCGCCGCGGCCTGGCAACCGATCCGGCGGCGCGCTGGCCATCGGTGTCCGCACTCGCCGACGAGCTCGCTCGTCGACCGGTCTCGCGCGCCCGGATCATCGCCGCGAGCACGGCGGCCTTGCTGGTCACCGGCGCGCTCGTGGGCCTCGTGGTCACGCGCCAGCCGGCAGGTCCGACCGATCCGTGCGCCGGTGGCGCGGCCGAGCTCGCCGCGATCTGGAACCCCGCGCGACGCGCCGGGTTGCAGCGCGCGTTCGCCGCAGTCGACCGACCGTTCGCGATCGCCTCTGCCGAGCGCGTGAGCGATGTGTTCGATGGCTACGTGTCCACGTGGATCGCCGGCCACCGCACGGCCTGCGAGGCCAACCGCGTGCGACATGTCGAGTCGGACTCGCTGTTCGACCGGCGCGTCGCCTGCCTCGAGCAGCGCCGGCAAGGGTTCGCCGCCCTGACCGCGGTGCTCGCATCGACCCCGGCCCCCGGCGAGGTCGAGCGTGCCGGCGCGGCGGCACAAGCGCTGGCGCCGATCAGCGATTGCACCGAGCTCGGGCTGGGCGCCCAGACCACGCCGCGTCCGAGCGATCCGATCCGCCGGCGCGAGCTGGCCGGGCTCGAGGAGCGCGCGGCGAAGCTGAAGGCGCAGCACGATCTCGGCAACTACAAGGCCGCGCTCGCCGAGGCCCGGCAGCTCGTGCGGGATCAGTCCCGGCTCGATCATCCGCCGCTTGCCGTCGAGGTGCTCGGGCTAGAGGCGCTGCTGCTGGCACGCACCGGCGACGCCAAGGCGAGCGAGGCGAGCATCCGGGACGCCCTGGTGCAGGCCGCGCGCGCGCACGATGATGCCGAGATCGTCCGGCTGTGGGGCCTGCTGATCAACGTCGTCGGCGCGATCGATGGCCGGCCCGGAGACGCCCTCGCGCTCGTCGATCCGGCGCGCCTGGCGCTGGTGCGGGCCGGCTCGCCACCGGTGCTCGAAGCCAAGCTCGCGGCCAACATCGGCGTGGTCCAGCGTGCGAGCGGCGACCTCGTCGCGGCGCGCGCCTCGCTCGAGCGAGCGCTCCACCTCATCGAAGGGGCGTACGGCACGGATGCGCCCGAGACCGCGACGGTGCTGACCAGCTACGCGAACGTCCTGCAGTCGCAGGGCGAGTACGCCGCCTCGCTCGCACTGCACGAGCGGATCCTCGCGATCCAGTCCCGCACGCAAGGGCCGCTGCATCCGCTCACCGCACAGGCGCGGGTCAACGTCGCGGCCGTGGCCGACGCGCTGGGCGATCACTCGCGTGCTGCCCTCGAGGCGAGGGCGGCGCTCGCGATCCTCGAGCCCGCGTGGGGCAAGGACAACAAGCGCGTCCTCGTGATCTGGAACAACCTCGGGGTGTCGCTCGGCTACGTCGGCAAGACCGCCGACGCGATCGCCGCGTTCGAGCATGTGATCGCCACCGGTGGCCAGGCGCCGATCATGACCGCCGACGCGCTGAGCGGGCTCGCGAAGCTGGCGGCCCAGACCGGCGACCAGGCGCGTGCGATCGAGCTGTTCGAGCGCTGTCTCGCGCTGCGGGATCAGCACCAGGGCGCGAGCCATCCCGACACCGCCATCGCGTTGGTCAACCTCGGCGTCGCGCTGCAGGAGGTGGGGCGATGCAACGACGCACTCCCGCGCTACCTGCGCGCGATCCCGCTGCTCGAGGCGTCGCTCGGCCAGGCGCATCCGTCGCTCGGCCAGGCCCTCGCGGGGCAGGGCCGGTGCCTGCTCGACACCGGCCACCGTGCCGACGCTCTCGGCGTGCTCGCGCGGGCGCGGGCCATCGCCGGTCGAACCGACCCGGCGCTCGTCCAGCAGATCGATCGCTGGCTTGCCGGCCGCTGAGCGGTGTAGGAAGTCAGGCATGAAGCTCGACTGGACCCGTCTCGATCCGGTGCGCGCGCGCGCCCGGGCCGCGATCGACAAGCTGCCCGGCAAGGCCGGAGAGCTCGCCCGCAAGGCGAACGAGGCGCTCGGGCGCCCGCTCGCCGACGAGGCCGAGCTGGCCGATCGCCGCAAATTCGATGACCGCGATGGCGGGATGATGGCGGGGGCGGGGAGGCCGCCGTCCGGCTCGGGGCTCGAGCCCGCGCCGGTCATCGTCTATCACATGGACAAGACGCGGCGGGACGCGCTCAAGCTCACCGAGATCCTCGACGAGGCCAAGATCCCGTACCAGCTGTCCAACATCCAGGAGGATCCGGCGGCGCAGATGGCGGTGCGGCGGGACAGCAAGGGCTTCCGGCTCCCCGTCGTATTCATCGCCGGAGACGCGATCGGCGGGCGCGCCGAGCTGACGAATCTCCAGACCTCAGGCGAGCTGAGCAAGAAGGTCTTCGGCTGATCCGCGGCAGGGACTGACCACAGCCGGCCGCGGAATTCGCCACGCGTTCGCCTGGTCTGCGTGGTATGGAGCAGCCCATGCCGGGCACCGACAAGACCGAGAAGAAGTGGTCGAAGCAAGCGACCGAGAAGCTGTTCACCGCGCTCAACCGCGCGGACGAGGTTGGCGGCGAGATCCGCGACTACCTCCAGGACAAGGTCGCCACCGATCCGCGCTACGTGTCCGCGCGCAAGCGCCTCGCCAAGCTGCTCGGCAAGGACTACCAGTCGCGTGACGAGGTGGTGAAGGAGGCCAAGGTTCGCGAGGACAAGACCGCCTCGGTCGCCGCCGCGACCACGGCCCCGGTGAAGCGAACCGGGTATGGCGACGCGTCGATCAAGGCGCAGATCTACGGCAAGAAGAGCTGCCCGTGGACGGGGCGCGCGATCACGCTGCTCGAGCGTCACAAGGTCGACTTCGACTATGTCGATCTCGAGGAGCCCGAGCACGAGGCCAAGGCGATGCCGCTCGCGCTCGAGACCAAGCAGAACACGGTGCCGTACGTGTACCTGCGCGGCCAGTTCATCGGTGGATTCAACGCGCTGTCGGAGGTCGACCGGCTGGGCCAGCTCGACGCGGCGATGATGTCCGCGGAGGAGAAGGCGCAGGCGCCCGAGCACCAGCGGAACGTGGTCATCGCGGCGCGCCCGAACACGGACGAGGTCGCTCCAGCTGACCTCGATCCGACGGTCGATTGACCGCGGCATCGCCGCTGGCGGGTACGGGTGGGTGGGAGTCGGGTGCACAACCGGTGGGGTATCCCCCACGTTGTCGACTCCAAACTGCTTGAATCATTGAGCGGGACACTGGCACTGCGCGTGTAATTCCCATGCCGCATGCTCAAGATCCTGTTCGCCTCGGGCCTCGCGATCGGCCTCGTGTCCTGCGCGATGGATCAGGCGACCGAGTACGGCACGACGGCCGGCATGTCGTTCGACGAGTTCAAGGCGAACGCGGCGAGGGAGCCAGGCACGGGCTACTACATCGTCGACTGGGACCGCGTCATCAAGAACGATGACGACCTGTTCGAGTTCTGGGGCTCGCTCGAGCAAGGCGCGCTCTCGATCTTCAGCAACGGCGCCGACATCAAGTGGAGCGACACCCAGAAGCTCCAGCTGACCTACTGCGTTGGCGCGACCTTCGGTGCGAACAAGCAGAAGGTCGTCGATGCGATGAAGGCCGCGAGCGATCTCGGCTGGGAGAAGCTGGCGAACGTCAACTACATCTACGTGCCAGGCGAGGACGCGAACTGCACCGCCGCGAACAACAACGTCATGATGGACGTCAACCAGGTCAACAGTGGCGGTCAGTTCCTGGCGCGCTCGTTCTTCCCGAACGATGCCCGCGTCGACCGCAATGTGCTGATCGACCCCTCGTCGTTCGATCCCGCGCAGACCGGCAACATCCCGCTCGCGAACATCCTCGGCCACGAGCTCGGCCACACGCTCGGATTTCGCCACGAGCACATCCGTCCCGAGGCGGGCGGCGCCTGTCCCGAGGACAACCAGTTCCGCGGCTTGACCCCGTACGACTCGGCGTCGGTCATGCACTACCCCCAGTGCAACGGCACCGCGGCCACGCTCGCGTTCACGACGCGTGACCAGCAAGGTGTCGTCCTCGTGTACGGCGCGCCACTCACGAATACCGCACCGATGACGCAGGTCACTGCGCCGTCAGATGGTTCGATTGTTCCGCCGACGTTCAGCGTCGAGGGTTCCGTGGTCGACACCGACCTCGCGAAGGCCGAGCTGTTCGTCGATGGGGCTTCGTACCAGACGTTGACGGCCGCGCCGTTCACGTTCCAGGTCACCGACCTCGCGCTCGGCGCGCACGCGCTCAAGATCGTCGGCACCGATGGCGCGGGCCAGATCGGCGAGCAGGCGATCAACGTGACCGTGGCGAACAACGGTGGCGGCGGTGGTGGTGGCAGCGGCAGTGGCGGTGGCAGTGGCAGTGGCGACGGGGGCGACGGGGGCGACGTCGACGGCAACGGTGACATCACCGGTGGCTGCGCCGCGGGCGGTTCGGGAGCTGGCCTTGGCTTCGCGCTCGGTCTGCTCGGCCTCGTGATCCGGCGCCGCCGCTAGGGCGTGCAGGTGAACAGGCTGTTCTGGTTGCCCATGCCGTCGTCGATCTGATCGGGGTTCGTCGGGTCGAGGATCCATTCGGTGCCGCTGACGATGAACTTGTACTGGTGCGGGCCCGCGGCGAACGCGTAGCTCCCGGTCCAGCTGCCATCCAAGCCAAGCACGAACGCGGTCGCGCCATGGCCGAGGTCTCCGCCCCACTGGACGAAGTCACCGGTCAGCCAGACCGAGGACGCCGTGCTCCGGCCATCGAGGCGGAACGCCTTGTTGCAGGTGGCGACAAAGCCGTCGACCTCGACCGAGGCATCCGTGACGTCGATGGCTGCATCGGGATCGCCTGGGTCGCCTTTGCCGTAGCCAGGGGGACGACATCCGAGCGTACCGAGGACGAGCAGGAGGGACGCGAACCGCACGCAGTGGCGGCGTTCAAGCCACATGCCATGGCGCGGACAGGCCCTCGTGGCGCAAGCCTGCGGGATCGCCGATCAGCGTCGACAAATGCAGCGGATGGATCGCACAGGGGGTTGCCAAACGAAACATGAGGGGCCGTCACGTCCTCCAGGTCCGCGATCCCACAGGCCCGGACATACTGAACAAATCGCGGGGCCCGGGCATGGATCATGGAGGCACCAGGGTCGCGATGACCAGCCCAAGCCTCGTTCTGCGTCGTGGCCTCGCCGCCCTGGCGGTCGCCCTCGTGGCCTCCGCCGCCCCGGCGCACGCGATCGAGCCGGTGCCCTCGTTCCGCTACCTGGTGACCGGGAACGGGTTCGGATTCCAGGTGTTCGACGTCGGCGCGAACGCGGTGAAGCACTATCTCGAGCGGCCCTATCGCTACCTGCGGGCCAACCCGCAGAACCCCGATGGGGAGGGGATCGTGCGCCGCAACCTCGTGTTCGACACCTACTTCGGGGTCAAGGCGGGGAGCACGGCGGCGTGGCTCGGTGGCCGGGCGCCCGGCGAGGTCGGGTACGTCGCCGAGACGAACATGATCCGCTCCGCGGTGACCGTCGGAGGCGTCACCACCGAGTCGTTCTTCGTCGCGCCGTTCGGGTACCAGGGCAACGCGATGGTGATGCTGCTGAAGGTCACCAACAGCAGCGGATCCCCCCAGCCGGTCACCAGCTACGCGATCCACAACTTCAAGCTCGGATCGGCCCCCAACCCGGACGAGCCCGGGTCCAATGGCGAGACGATCTCGTACGACGCGACGTCGCAGACCGCCACCGAGACCGGACCCGGCGGCGGGACGATGATCTACGCGCCGATCGGGGGAGCCGATGTGTCGAGCTGCGCGCCGGACGCGTTCCAGACGATCGCCGCGGGTGCCGGGATCTCGATGCAGCCGAGCTGCACCGGTGCGGACCGCAAGAACGCGTTCTCGAAGGATCTGGGCACGCTGGCGGCCGGCGAATCCAGATGGTGGGGCGTCGCGGTGCTGTTCGAAGGCGAGGACAGCGCGACGGCCACGCGCGACAAGTGGACCGCGTTCCTCGCCAACCGCACCGCCGACACGCTGTACACCGACCTGCTCGCCGAGTGGGACGCGTGGCGCAAGCCGCCGCCCGCGGGGCTCGCGCCGCAAGAGACTGCGATCTGGCGCCAGGCCGAGGCCGTGCTGCGCATGGGGCAGATCCTCGAGCCGTACCAGGAGAGCCCGCGCCGTCACAACCACGGGATGATCCTGGCCAGCTTGCCGCCCGGCGGCTGGCACACCGGCTGGGTGCGCGACGCGGTCTACGCGACGGTCGCGCTCGCGCGCGCCGGCCACGCCACCGAGGCGAAGCAATCGCTCGACTTCTTCCTCGACGCCGACGCCGGCAAGTACGGCTCGTTCGTCAACGATGTCCCGTACCGGATCAGCACCGTGCGCTACTACGGCGATGGCGAGGAGGAGGCTGACTTCTCCGGCGCGCCGACGCGTAATGTCGAGATCGACGGCTGGGGGCTGTACCTGTGGGGCGCGCGAACCTACGTCGATTCGAGCGGCGACATCGCCTGGCTCGGCCAGACCACGAAGAAGGGCGACACCGTCTACGACGCGCTCCGCGATGGCGTGGCCGAGCCGCTCGCCAGCAACATGGAAGAGGCGGGGATGGCGATCGCCGACGCGTCGATCTGGGAGGTCCACTGGGGCAATCGCGAGCACTTCCTCTACACGACCGCGGCCGCCGCGCGCGGGTTCTGCGACATGGCCACGCTGGCGCGCCGTGCCGGGCGCCCGGACGACATCGAGCGCTATCGCGGGCT
This sequence comes from Deltaproteobacteria bacterium, assembly GCA_018262455.1. The sequence continues at coordinate 13,592 of JAGSPR010000158.1, forward strand.
GCACGACAAAGCGGTCACCGCGATGAAGACGTTCTTCATCGACTCGAACAAGGTGCTGACGGGCTCGCTCGAGCGGCTCGCGCGCGGCTCGAACTACCGCGATGGCTCGACGATCGAGGCCCTCACGTGGTCGCTCGTCGGTGCAGATAGCGCCACCGGCAAGGCGACGCTCGATGCGATGTCCTTCCTCCAGACCCCCGCGGGCGGCTACAAGCGCCTTGAGGGCTCGCAGGATCAGTACGACACCGACGAATGGATCTTGATCGATCTGCGCGCTTCGTCGGCCTTCCGGCGTTCTGGCGATGATGCGAAGGCCGACCAGCTGCTGGCGTGGGTGACCGGTCAGGGCTCGGTGAACTTCAACCTGCTGCCCGAGCTCTACAACACGCGGACCTCGAGCGGCCAGATCGGCGCGTACTCGGGGAGCATTCCGATGGTCGGCTACGGGGCCGGGGCCTATCAGATGACGCTGCTCGATCGCGCCGGTGCGTTCGAGGCCAACGACTGTGGCCAGCTAGATCCGGGCGACGACGCGGGCCCGGGCGGTGGTGGCGACGACGATGACACCGGCGGGCCTCGCACGGGCGTTGCGTGCGCGTGCAGCGGCGGCCCTGGGTCCCCGGGCACCGGCCTGGTGCTGGCCGGCGTGTTCGCGGTCGTGCTGCGTCGGCGGAGGCGCGGGTGAGCGTCATCGAGCTTCGCGGGATCTGCAAGCAGTTCCCAGGAGTCCGCGCGCTGCACGAGGTCTCGCTCGAGATCGAGCGTGGTGAGGTGCTCGGGCTCATCGGGGAGAACGGTGCCGGCAAGTCGACGCTGATCAAGATCCTCGGCGGCGTGTACGAGGCCGGAAGTTATCGCGGCGAGGTCGTGGTCTCCGGGCGTGCCCAGGCGTTCCGGACGACCCGCGATGCGCGGCGCGCCGGGATCGCCGTGGTCCACCAGGAGCTGAGCCTCGTGCCCGAGATGACGGTGGCCGAGAACCTGATGCTCGGGTCCGAGCCCGGCCGGCTCGGGATCGTCGATCGCGTGCGGGCAGAGGCGACCGCGCGGGACCTCTTGCGCGCCGTGATGGGCGACGAGGCGGCCTCGATCGACCTCGAGCTGCCGGCGGGTCACCTCGGGGTCGGCGTCCAGCAGTTGCTCGAGATCGCGCGCGCGCTGGCCGACGAGGCACGCGTGATCATTCTCGACGAGCCCACCGCCGCGCTCACCGACGGCGAGATCGAGCGCCTGTTCACGCTCGTTCGCGAGAGGCGCACCGCCGGCGCGTCGTTCGTCTATATCTCGCACCGGCTCGAAGAGATCCGGGCGCTGTGCGACCGGGTCGCCGTGATGCGCGATGGCGAGCTGGTCGGGATCCGCGGTGCGCAGGCGAGCACGGACGAGATCATCGCGATGATGACCGGCAAGGAGCTGGGCGATGTCCACGCGCCGACCGCCGGCGCCGCCCTCGGCGAGCCCGTCCTCGAGGTCGCGAACCTCCGCGTGGCTCACCCTGCCCTGCCCGATCGCTTCGTCGTCGACG
>JAGSPR010000026.1 GCA_018262455.1 Deltaproteobacteria bacterium
CCGATCGAGTCGGTCCATCCCGAGTCCGACACCGTGGCGGGGCTGATCTACACCTCGGGGACCACCGGACAGCCGAAGGGCGTGATGCTGACGCACGGCAACCTGACGTCCAACATCGCGGCGTCGACCGAGGTCTTCCCGTTCTTCCCCGACGACATCACGGTCTCGTTCCTGCCGTGGGCGCATGTCTATGGCCAGATCTGCGAGCTCCATATCTTGATCGCCGCCGGCGCGTCGACGGCCTTCAACGACGACATCGATCATCTGCTCGAGGACATCGCCGAGGTCCGCCCGACGATGCTGATCGCGGTGCCGCGGATCTTCAACAAGATCCACGCCGGTGTGCGCGCGCAGATCGCCGGTCGTGCGCGCCCGATCCGCTCGCTCTTCGAAGCAGGCCTCGCGGCCTCGATCCGGAGGCGGCGGGGGCTCCAGCTCACGCTGGGCGAGCGAATCGTGCGCTGGCTCGCCGACCAGCTCGTGTTCGCGAAGGTGCGCGCGCGGTTCGGCGGTCGCCTGAAGTACGCGCTATCCGCGAGCGCGACCTTGTCCCTCGATGTCGCCGAGTTCATCGACGGGCTCGGGATCGAGGTCTACGAGGGCTACGGCCTCACCGAAACCTCGCCGGTCGTGTCGGCCAATCGTCCGGGAGCACGCAAGCTTGGCAGCATCGGCCGCGCGATCCCCGGGGTCACGATCCGGATCGACGAGACCCGCGGCAGCGTGCCCGGTCACGGCGAGATCGTGGTCTACGGCCCCAACGTGATGAAGGGCTACCACGCCCGGCCCGAGGACAATGCGAAGGCGTTCACGGCCGACGGCGGCCTGCGGACCGGCGATGTCGGCTTCCTCGATACGGACGGGTACCTGTTCATCACCGGCAGGATCAAGGAGCAGTACAAGCTCGAGAACGGCAAGTACGTGATGCCGACGCCGCTCGAGGAACAGCTCGCGCTGTCGCCGTACGTCACCCAGGTGATGCTGTACGGCCAGGATCGTCCGTACAACGTCGCGCTCGTCGCGCTCGACAGCGCGAAGATCCTCGCCTGGGCGGCCGACCAGAACGTCCCGGTGAACGGCGATCTCGCGCACCTCCCCGCGGTGCACGATCTCATCGCGAGCGAGCTCGGCCGGCTGTCGGCGGGGTTCCGCAGCTACGAGCGCCCGCGCGCGTTCGTGCTCACCATCGACCAGCTCACGAGCGAGAATGGCATGCTCACCCCGACGCTGAAGATCAAGCGACGCACGGTGCTGGAGCGCTACGGCGATGCCCTCGACGCGCTCTACGAGCCCGAGCCCGTGCCGCCGAGCGCGAAGCCCGAGCGCCCGGCCGAGCTCGCCGCACGTCACGCGACCTGATCGCCAGGACTCGGGTCCTGCGGTTCGGCAGGCCGGAGCCCGTCGGGATCGGCGCTCCACCTGAGACAACCCGCCGCGTGCCAGGGTCCATGGAACTTCGCGCGGCCGGCGCGTGTCGGACACGCGATGCTGAATACCCGGCTCGTCGTCGCGCTCGCGGTCGTGGGTTGCTCGTCGCCCGCGGGACAACCTCCGGCGGACCAGCAACCGGCTCCCGCTGTGGTCGTGGCTGCACCGTCAGCACCGGCCGCGATCCTGCAGCCGCGCCGCAGGGCGCCCGTGCGCGAGCCGATCGCGGCGTGGTCGCTGACGGCGTCGGATGGCAGCGGACTTCGGCTGGTCTCCGTCGAGGCCAAGGCGGTGACCGAAGGCCCGCTCGCGTTCACGGAGCTGCACTTGCGGTTTCACAACCCGGAGGGTCACGTGCGCGAAGGAACCTTCGCGATCACGCTGCCGTCACGCGCGGCGGTGTCGCGCTTCGCGATGGAGGAAGCCGGGCGCTTCAAGGAAGCCGAGGTCGTCGCGAAGGCGCTCGCACGCCGCGCGTACGACGACTTTCTTCATCGCGGGATCGATCCCGCCATCCTCGAGAAAGCCGCCGGCAACCAGTTCACCGCGCGCGTGTTTCCGATTCCGCCCCATGGCACCAAGCACCTCGTGATCTCGTACAGCCAGGAGCTCGCCGCCGATGGCTACTTGTTGCCACTGATGGGGTTGCCGAAGATCGACGAGGTGTCCGTCACGCTCGACGTGGTGCGCCCCGACGGCTCGCACCAGACGCAGACGTTGCGGGAGACCAGCTGGCAGCCCGACCGCGACTTCATCGGCACCGTCGTCACGGCGCCGGCGGTCGCGACGGGCTCCCTCGTCGCAGGCACGTTCGAGGTCGAGCCGGGGGGCGCGGCGGCGGCCGACCGTCCGACGGCGATCACGGTCCTCGTCGACACGAGCGCGTCCCGCGCGCCGGGCTTCCGGAGTTACCTCGGCCGAGTGCGCACGCTCATCGACGGTCTCGCAGCACGCTACGACCAGCTCGCCGTCGAGATCGTCGCATTCGATCAGGAGACGCGCTCGATGTACACCGGCCTCGCGAAGGACTTCGGCGACGGCGAGCTCGCCGCATTCGTCGAGCGCGGCGCGGCGGGCGCTTCGGATCTCGCGCGGGCGGTAGCCTCGATCAAGGTCACGCGACGGATCGCGATCATCACGGACGGCGTCGTCACCGCGGGCCTCGACGGCGCGGAGCTCGTCAAGGCGTTCGGCAAGCTCGGACCCGAGCGTGTCGACGTGATCCTGGCCGGCGGCATCCGCGACGACCACCTGGCGATGACGCTCTCCCGCACAGGCACGCGTCCTGGTGACGTGTTCGATCTCGACCGCGAGATCGAGCCGATCGCGAGCGGGTTCGGTGAGGCGGTGCGCGTCGATGTCCCGATCGAAGTTTCGGGCGCGACCTGGTTCCATCCGCACACCCTCGCGTCGTTGCGACCGGGCACGCGGGTCACCGTGTTCGCGCGCAGGCAGACACCGGCGAGCTCGTTCGCCGTCAGCATCGGCGGCAGCCACCGCACCGTCGAGGTCGTGCAGGCAACGCCAGCGCTCATCGAGCGAGCCGCCGCGCGCGTCGAGATCGACGAGCTCGAGGCCCTGCTGGCTTCGACGAGCGACGTGGCAGCGAGCGCGAGGCTGCGCAAGGACATCGAGAAGCGATCGGTCGCCGCGCGGGTGGTGTCGACGCAGGCGACGATGCTCGTCCTCGACACCGACGACGACTACGCGCGCTACGGCATCGATCGCAAGGCGCTTGCCGACGTCCTCGTCGTCGGGCCGCACGGCCTCGAACAATCGCATCGCACGTTCGTCGCGTCGAAGGGGTCCCCGCGTCGCCGCGGGCGTGCAGCGCTCGATTCGATGGCCCCGGGCGACGCGGCTGGGTCAGGGTCGCCCGCGGGGAGCGGAGCCATCAGCAACGGCTTCGCTGCGGGGTCGAGCGGGTTCGGTGGTGGTGGGAGCGCCGCGGCCGTGATCCGTTCGCATACGGCGGTGGCGCCGATGGTCAGCATCGCGATGCCCTCGGTGGCGTCGGGCTCGCTCGACAAGACCCACATCAAGCGGTACCTCAAGCGTCACGTCGAGAAGATCACCTACTGCTACGAGCGCGAGCTCCTCGCGCGACCCCAGCTCCACGGCGTCATGCAGACCCAGTTCACGATCGGCCCGTCCGGTCGTGTCCTGGCGGCGACCGCGACCGGTGTCGACGAGAAGGTGGCGGCGTGCGTCGCCGGCGTGATCAGGAGCATCGACTTCCCGCCGGTCAGCGACTCCACCGTCGTCGTCAACTACCCGTTCACGTTCCGCACCGCCAACACGCGTGATGACGAACCAGCTCCGGCGGTCGACGCGACGCTCTCCGTGGTCGAGCAGCCGCCCGCCACCGTCGAACCGGCGCAGCCGCCCGCACCACCGCCCGCACCACCGCCCGCGGTCACCGCGCCCCCGGTCGTTGGTACGCAGACGCCGCCTGCCGTCGCCTCGCCGCCGCCGCCCATCGACGATGAGCCACACTTCGGATCCGCGAGCAGCGCGCTCGACGGCAAGCTCGCGCGCGTGATGAAGGCGATCGCGAAGCAGGACGCCTCTGGTGCGCTCGCGCTGGCGAAGACCTGGCGCGACGAGCAGCCCACCGACGTGCTCGCGCTGATCGGCCTGGGCGAAGCGTTCGAAGCGCGCGGCGATCGCGCGGCCGCCGCGCGCGCCTACGGCTCGATCATCGACCTCTATCCCACGCGCGCCGACTTCCGGCGGTTCGCCGGAGAGCGGCTCGAGCGCACGGGGGCGACGGGCCGCAGGCTCGCGATCGATACCTATCGCCGCGCGGTCGCCGATCGCCCGGATCAAGTCACGGGTCATCGGTTGCTCGCGTACGCGCTCCTCCGCAACGGCGACTACGCTGGCGCGTTCTCGGCGATCCTCGCCGCCGTCGATCAACATCCACCATCGGATCGCTTCGCCGGTGCACCGCTCGTCTTTGCGCGCGACGCCGGCATGATCGCGGCCGCGTACATCTCGCGCGGCGGCGACCGCGAGCGCATCGAGCAGCAGATGGCGAAACGACAGCTCGCGCTCGTCACCGAGCAATCGACGCGGTTCCTCTTGTACTGGGAGACCGACGCGAACGATGTCGATCTCCACGTCCGCGACGCGGCGGGCGGTCACGCGTGGTATTCGCACAAGCTGCTCGAGTCGGGCGGCGAGCTGTTCGCCGACGTGACGACCGGTTTCGGCCCCGAGTGCTTCGAGATCCAAGGCGCGCCGACCGCAGGGCCCTACGACCTCGGCGTGCACTACTACGCGCAAGGTCCGATGGGCTATGGCATGGGCCTTCTCCAGGTCGTCCGGTTCGATGGAAAGGCCTTCTCGTTTGAAGATCACCCGTACGTGATCATGAAGAATCAAGCGTACGTGTCGCTCGGAAGGACGCGTTGACCGCGCCTGCTCGCGCGACGGACAACGGCCGCGTGTGAATGGTGCCGCTGGATCGGTGACCGTGGGTTAACGATCGATGTCGCGGAACCCAGTTGATCGAAGCGTGGTTAACGCCCATCGTGAAGTCGAAGGAGAATCACCATGAAGATCTCGATCCTAGGAACCGGGATGGTGGGCCAGACCATCGCCGCCAAGCTCGACAGCATCGGCCACGACGTCCAGATCGGCACTCGCGACCCGGCCAGCACGATGGCGCGCGAAGCAGCCGACGGCTTCGGCAATCCGCCGTTTCAGGTCTGGGCCGCCGCGCACCCCAAGGTCCGGCTCGCCACGTTTGCCGGCGCGGCGGCCCACGGCGAGATCGTGATCGTCGCGCTGTCGGGGGCGAGCGCGCTCGCCGGCCTCGAGCTCGCCGGTGAGGCCAACCTTGCCAAGAAGATCTTGATCGACATCTCCAACCCGCTCGATTTCTCGCGCGGGATGCCGCCATCGCTGTTCGTCTCCAACCTCGACTCGCTCGGCGAGCAGATCCAGCGCCGGTTCCCCGCGGCCCGCGTCGTCAAGACGCTCAACACGGTGAGCGCCCATCTGATGGTCGATCCGCGCGCGCTCGCAAACGGCGACCACACGATGTTCGTGAGCGGCAACGACGCTGACGCGCGGCGCCAGGTCGCAGGCTGGCTGACCGAGTGGTTCGGCTGGCGCGACGTCATCGAGCTCGGCGATATCACGACCGCGCGCGGGACCGAGATGTTGCTGCCGCTGTGGCTGCGGACGTGGGGGGCGGTCAACACCCCGACGTTCTCGTTCCGCGTCGTTCGATGAGCGCTGGCTCGAGCCCGCTCACGATCGCCAGCGGGCGAACAGGCCGAGCTCGTACAGCGCGGGCGCGGCGTCGGTTGATGTGTCGGACCACTCGCTCCACGGCGCGCCGCCGGTGAGGGTGCCGGTGCCCGCGCGCCCGAACACCCCGAGGTGCCCGCCCAGGATCCGACCAAACACCTCGATGGACGATCGCAACGCGTGGCGTGCCTGCATCGCCGGTTGATCGCGCGCGCCGAACCTCGCGACCGCGCCCTCCCAGGTGACGCCACCCCGGCCGCCATCGGGCGCCCAGGCCGCGAACGCCTCGAGGCTGAGCTGCGACAGCCGGTCGCGACCGTCGGGCGTATGCGCCGGCTCGCGTGCAACCCGGCCGCCGATCCGTCCGAAGTGATCCTCGATCGCGCCGGCCACGGAGAACGTGAACAGATCATCGGCGGCCTTGTCGGGTGCGGCGAACATCCAGCTCCAGCCCACGAAGAAGTCGAGCGACGCGTGAACCGAGCCACCATTGCCCTCGTAGCCGCGCATCGAGCCGTGAAGGTCCAGCAGCTTCAGATCGAGCTGCTGCTCGCTCCGAGGTTGCTCGCCGGGGCGCCGAAACGTCTGGTGCTGCCAGGCGACCGACACGAAGTCGTTGCTGAACCGCGAATCGCGCTCGTACTCGCGAATCCCGCCGCCGGTGGCCAGGCGATGGCTGACCACCGAGTCGATCATCGGATCCCCCGAGTAGCTCACCTGCCGCACGCTGTAGGCAACCGGGACCGCGACGTGCTCGTGGATCGGCGCGCCGTCGCGGAACCACAGCCGCGCCTGCAGCGAGAGGTCGCGAAACCGTGACGGCCCGACGTCGAGGCTGCGCAACCCTCGCCCCTCGGCAGCCGAGTAGACGAGCCTGCCGTCGACGTCGCCGTCGATGGTCAGGCGCCGGACCGACGCGAGGGGCGCGTGCGCGGTGAGCCGATGGCGACCGCTCGCCTCGGGGCTGATCGCCGCGGTCGCGCCGTCGAGCGTCACCGGGACCGCGAGCACATGCCACGCATCGAGCTGACTCGCGAGCTCGACGAACTGAAACGGCGAGCGCGCGAACCCGACGGTGAGGCTGCCGAAACCATCGAGGGCGAGCTGCCCGGGCGTGCTGCTGCCACCCGACGTCGCGAATCCTTCGCTCGAACGCACGAACAGTCCGGACCGCGGCGCGTCACCCTTGATGCTCGGATCGCGCCGGCTGATGTCGATCGAGCCATCGAACAGGACGCCGTCACCGACCTGGATGCCGTCGTCCGCGCGCGCCACGCCCGGTCCGATCGAGACGAGGAACACCAGCCATGCCGCTTGAGTCGGTTTCATGGAGGAGGCCTGCCGTCCGCGGCCCGGTTCGACGCCTGGCGCACAGATCCATTCACCGCCCGACGCCGGGATCCATCGAGTTGGCCGCTGGCCCCGACGTCGGCGCGAGCGCACTGCGCACTCCTCTGGATCCCCTCAGTTTTCTTTCGTGTTCGACAGATTCCTGATTCACCATCGCGCGATGTCGGGCACATGCGATGGCTCTGTTCTTGATGGGGGGGGCTTCAGACATGCGTGTCCGCCGCTTCGTTGCCGTGGTGTTCTCCATGGCCAGCATGGTTCCGGCCTGTGGCCACACGGTCGATCCGTTCGAACCCTGGGTGCTCGACACCGACATCGGCGAGCACTGCAACGTCTTCCTCTACTACTACCCGCGCGTCGACTCCGACGTGTTCTGCAATTGAACCCGATGACGCGCATCCTGCTCTTGGTCCTCGTCGCAGCGAGCGCGTGCTCGTCGGACGGCCACGCTCCCCCCGATGGAGGCCCTCCGCCCGAGCTCCAGATCCTGTATCGGAGCCGCGACGGGATGTCGGTCGCCGGCGAGGCCCTCGCTCAGGTCCCGCTCACGCTTCCCCCGCAAGGCGGGATGGTGCTCCTGGTGGGGATGCGGACGAACCTCGCTTCCAAGGACCCCGTCACCCTGACCGCGTCGATCCGCGATGCCGTCGATGACCAGCTGCTCAGCGTGGAGCAACGCCCGGTCCAGTTGAAGCTGGGGAGTGACGGCTGGTCCTCGCCCGATGAGCCGAGCAGCATGGTGAACTGGGCGAACCTCCCCGCATGTCCGATCGCGACGGCGACGCGTGATCTCTACGATCAGCCGTACGTGTTGCGGATCGCCGTCGAGGACGAAGCCGGCGCGATGGCCGAGGCGAAGCTCTCGATCGTTCCCACGTGCGAACCGGGACCGGACGGCGATCTCTGCCGGTGCCTGTGCGACCATCGCTACGTGCTGGGTGAGCCCTGTCCAAGCAGTTGACCTGGCACCCCGCGGATCGCGTGGCGCAGGACTCCCGGCGTCGTTGCGGGGCCCCGGGTTAGACGAGCCGCTGCGCTCTGCCGGCGAGGGCGGATCAAGCCTCGTCGCAGTACGCCGGATCGAGCTGCTTGGTCACCAGGCGGTGGCGGACCAGCATCGGCAACGACCGCGGTAGTCGGGCGGCGTAGCGCGCGAACGCGGGCAGCGTGTGAAACTGCGCCTCCGCGCGGCGAAACTCGGGGTTGGCGCGCAGTCCGCCGTCCTCGCGGATCGGCGGAGCCGCCCCGGGGTTGCTCCGAAACGCGACGACGAACGCGTGCAGCCGCCGGTGGTAGTCAGGATCCTCGATGGTCGCGGCGATCGTCTGGCGCCGTGGGTGCGTGCCCGCGACCATCTCGCCGGTCTGTCGCTCGAGGTCCTCGAGCCCGTCGTCGAACATCTGCAGGAGCTGGAGATCGTAGACCGGGTTCAGGTGGACCGCTTGCAGCAGGTGCCCGATGATCACCTCCTGGTCGGAGTAGAGACCGACGGGATCGAGCATCGAGACCGGATCTTCGAGGAACCGCACGAAGTAGTGAAACCGAAACGGGATGCGCTTGAGCCGGTAGTAGTCACGCGCGGCCGGCAAGATCGAGAACCGCAGCATGTCGGCCGCGGCGAACGTGAGCTGGTGCCGGCTCGGGATCGCGTCGATGATCCCGATCGTGGCCAGCCGCTCGAGCCGCCGCCGCAGCTCGTGGCGATCGAGGCGAATGTCGAGCGTGCGCCGGATCCGCTGGAGCTTGCCGCGGATGGCCGCAGGGCCACCGGTCGCCGTGCGAAGCGCACGCAGCCGGGCAAGCCCGGTGTCGCGTCCTGAGGTCTCGCGCGCCATCACGGCGTGAGCATATCTCGTCTCGAGGGTCGAAGATCCCGAGCGCTAGCCTTCGGCCATGACCTTCTTGTAGGCCGGCCGCGCGCCGCAGCGCTCGCTCCATGCGTTGATGTTCTTGAAGGTCGAGAAGTCCGTCTTCATGTGGCGCAGCCAGTCCGTGAACGCGTGCACATGGGTGTCAGCGATCGTGTAGTCCCCGACGAGGTACTGCTTGCCCTCGAGCGCGCCGTCGAGAATCTTCAGCAGATCCTGCACGTCCTTGACCGCCTGCTCGGCCGCCTTCGCGTTGCGCTGGTCTTCCGGCGCCCATTGCGTGTTGCGACCGATCCGATAGACCGCCTCGCCGAGCGTGACGTTCGTCCACACGATCCACTTCATCGCCTCGCCGCGCTTGGGGCCCGGCGCCGGGTACAGCTTCTTGTCCACGCCGAACAGCTCGCCGAGGTACATGGTGAGCGCCGCCGACTCCCAGAGTGGCGTGCCGTCGTGCACGAGGCACGGCACCTTGGCGTTCGGGTTCAGCTTCATGAAGTCGGGCTTCTTGGTGTCACCCTTCGAGAAGTCGAGCTTGACCTTCTCCACCGGCACGCCGAGCTCCTCGATCACGAGGTGAGTGACCGAGGCGGTAGACATCGGCGCGTAATAGAACGTGAGGGTCATCTCGTAGCTCCTTGGAAGTTCGGTGAAGTCCAAGCCGGTCGTAGCACACGGCATCGGACGCAACGAGAGACGTCGTGCTCATCGTTTGTTCGTCGTCGAGCCGGCGGCCTGAGTTGCATGGTCGGCACGCATGATCCGCAGCCGCCAAGCGCGCTGTTGGGCCCGGCGTACGGGTATGTTCGTCGCCGTGCCAGCGCTGAGTTCTCACCTCGATGCCACCGAGCGCGCGGCCATGTTCGACGCGTTCGAACGCGCTGCAACACGTGTCGGCCTCGCGCTGTTCGTCGTGCACGTCGACGCAGTACTGCCCACGGTCATCTACGCCAGCGAGCTGCTGGCGGAGTTCGTCGGTCGTCCTACCGGAGACCTCGTGGGCCACCCGCCCTGGGAGCTCGTCTCCGCCCCGCAGCAGGCTCGAGTCCGAGAGATCATCGCGAGTCGTGGTCCAGGCGCGGCGCCGATCACGCTCCAGTTCGCGATCGAGCGCCCGGACGGAACCCGGCGTGAGATCGAGGTTGGCGTCGCGCGCATCACGGCCACCGGCGCGGAGCTCGCGGTCTGCTACTTCCGAGATACGACCGACGAGTGCCAGGCAGTGGAGGCGTTGCGTCGATCCGAGGCTCGGTTTCGGTCGCTGATCGAGAACGCACCCGATGGCGTCGCGATCATCCAACAAGGGCGGGTCAGTCTCGCAAACCCGGTCGCCGTCAAGATGTTCGGCATGTCAGACCTCGAATCGGTGCGTGGGCGACTGCTGAGTGACTTCCTGCCGTCCGAGGAAGCCGCTCGGGCGACGGAGCGGATCGCTCGGCTCGGCGCCGGTGCCGCCCCCGGATCGTCGGAGTACCAGGTGATCCCGAACGACCTGATCGTCGACGTCCACTCGGTCCCCTGCGAATACGATGACAAGCCCGCGGTCCTCGCGTTCGTCCGAGACGTGACCGAACGCCGGCGGATGCAGGAACATCTGCTCCGTGCGGATCGCCTCGCCGCACTGGGCACGATGGCCGCGACGGTCGCACACGAGATCAATAACCCGTTGACGTATCTCCAGCTCAGCCTGCAGCGGCTCGAGCTCGCGCTCGACGCCGAGCCGGATCCCGCGCGGGCAGCGATGCTTCGCGAGCACATCGGGAATGCGCTCCACGGCGCCGAGCGCGTCGCGACGATCGTCCGCGACCTTCGCAGCCATGCACGCGATCACACCGCGGAGCCGGAAGGTCCCGTCGACGTGGTCGCCGTCGTCGAGCGTGCGTTGAAGATGGTCGACCACGATCTGCGCCATCGCGCGCGGCTGGTCCGCCGCTACTCCAGTGGGCCCGCGGTCGTCGATGCAGTGGCGGGGCGGCTCGAGCAGGTCGTGATCAACCTCCTCGTCAACGCGATCCAGGCGCTCGAACGGAACGATCCGTCCAAGGACCAGGTCACCGTGGAGATCGAGACCGGCAGCAACGTGACGATCGCGATCACCGACACCGGTGCGGGCATCGCACAGCGCGAACGCGTGTTCGAGCCGTTCTTCACCACCAAGCCGATCGGCGAAGGCACCGGCCTGGGCCTCTCGGTGTGCAAGCAGCTCGTCGAGAGCATGCGAGGTCACCTCGAGCTGGAGAGCACCGTGGGAAGCGGGACGAGGATCTCGATCGTGTTGCCGCTCCGATCGACGCACCTGCCGAAGCCGCCCGCGCTCGCCGAGGAGGTCCGTGGGGAGCGGCTTCGCATCCTCGTGATCGACGATGAGCCGCTGGTGCGCCGGGCGATGACGGGCTTGCTCGTGGCGAGTCATGATGTCGACGATGCCGGCGACGGGGAGTCCGCCCTCGCGATGATCCGCGACAGCCACTACGACGTGATCCTGTGCGATGTGATGATGCCGAGGTTGAGCGGTCGCGATGTCTACGAGCGGGTCCGCGCGCAGTGGCCCGGCCTCGCGCGTCGGATCGTCTTCGTCACCGGCGGTGCGTTTGTCCCGACGCTCGCCAGGTTCCTCGAATCGGTCGACAACCCGAGGCTAGCCAAGCCGTTCACCGTCGAACAGGTGCTAGCGATCGTTCGCCAGGCACACCGACGCTCGTAGTTCGGGTGGTCACACCGCCCCCGATTCGATCAGTCCTGTCCCCATGAGCCCTGCAGCGTGACGCTGCTCTGTTGCGGCACGGTGAACTCGCGGTTGCGGCTCTCGGTCGGGAGATCGGGCTCCCACTGCAGGAGGTTGTTGCCCTGGTCGAGCACCGTCGCCTTGATCTGGATGTTCATGCCCTGCGGGACCACGAACTTGCCGCGCCACAGGCCGGTGAACGTGCCGCCCACCAGCACCGCGTTCATCTGGACGCCACCGGCGGGAGTCCAGTTGCCGAGCACGTCGACGTTGCCGGTCATCCACAGGTCCTGACCGAGTGCCGTGAATGCGGCATTGTCGAGCTCGACGGTCACCTCGCACACGGGCACGCTCGGCGAGCTCGCCTGGTTGGCCCAGTCACGCACGGCCGATTTCGTGTTCGCATCCTCCTGGAGGCGCTCGAACATGAGCTTGGCCTGCGGCATGTACAACGTGGTTGCGCGAGTCGGGTCCTTGGGGTTGTCGATGATGTAGTGCTCGAGCACCGACTCGTCGCCGAGGATCGATCCCAGCACCTGGAAGTTGGCATAGTCGGACAGGTCGAGCGTCGTCCCGCGATGGCAACCGGCACAGTAGCGCGAGGTCAGGTTGACCCAGACGCTCGCCTTCGCCGCCGTCAGCGCGCCGCTCTCTCCGGGGCGCGCCGCCCACGACGGGGGCATCAGGACGGGATCGTTCGGCTCGCGCACGACGAGCGGGCTGCGCGAGCTGTAGATGTCCTCGATGTACTTGTTGACCTCGGCGACCGAGTGATCGGTGTTGTGGGCCGCGCCCTGGGCCTCCGTGGCAAGTGACGTGTTGGCGGCGTGGGCGATGTCGTTGAGCGATGCCCACAGCGCCTGGGCCTGATCACGCGACACCGCGGATTCCTGGATCAAGATCGGAGCCTGGGTCCCCTCCACCGGCGGAGCCGTGGCGAACAGGTCGCTGCGGGGCTCCCACTCACGGAACACCGAGCCGAGGTCAGGCGAGCTGCCGGCACCCGCGTACTTGCCGCCGTGGCAGGTCGTGCACAGCTCGGGGATGAACTTCTTGCCCTCGGAGTCGAGCACCGCCGACGTGCTGAGGTTGCCATCGGGGCCGAACACGTAGAACCGCGTGAAGCCCTCGGGGCTGACGTCCATCGTGACCGTGCCGAGGTTGCCCTTCTGCGCGTCGTTCTTGGCGGCCTCGTCCTTCCAGTTGCGGACGCGGCAACCGCCAACTCCTCGGCCGATCGTCTTGGTGCACACCATGTCGCGCCACAGCCCGAGGTCGAGCGAGTTCTGGTAGAACGCCCCCACCGTCGCGGCCGACCCGAACACCTCTTGTTCCCACTTGGCCTCGGTGTACACCTCGCCGTTGACCTTGAGCGTCTTCTCGTCGAAGCCCGGGATGATCGACTTGTAGTACGCGAGCGCGCCGTCCTCGGTGCCGATGCCGGCACGCATGAGGAACTTGTACGGCGGGGCCTGGCCCACGGCCGGGTGCGAGGGGCCGGAGACGAGCTTGTAGATGCCACCCTTCAGCAGATCCATGATGTAGAGCTCGCCATCGGGATCCTCGGCGAAGCCGGAGATCGCATGGGGAACCGAGCCGAGCACCTCGGGGGCCAGCTTGCCGCTCTCGCTGAAGATGCCGAAGATCGCTCCGGGCGTGAAGTTGGCGAAGATGTACTTGCCCTTGAGGAGGGGAGCGCTCTTGCCGCGGTAGACGTAGCCGCCGATCACCGCGTTGACATTGGCGCCGTGCTGGAGCTCGATGACCGGTTCGATCGCGCCCTCGACCTCGCACGGGTTGCGGCCGGGAGCGCAGTGCCGCGCCTCGCGGGGACCCCAGCCGTAGTTTCCACCGATGGTGATCTGGTTGATCTCCTCGAACGCGTCCTGGCCGACATCGCCTGCCCAGATGTTGCCCTCGGAATCGAAGCTCCAGCGCCACGGATTGCGAAGGCCGGTGGCGAAGATCTCCGGTCGACCGACCCCGTCTGCGAACGGGTTATCAGTGGGGATCCCGTAGGGGAGCGTGCGGACACCGCCGACGAGGGTGTCGTGATCGATCAACACCGCACCACCACCGGCATCGGTCCGGAAGCGGAACGCATCGTTCATCTTCTCCAGATCGGTCGGGTCCGGCGACGTCGAGTGCACGTCGATGCGCAACATCTTGCCGTAGAGCGAGTTGTTGTTCTGGCCGAACGAGTTCTTGTCGAACGACGGGCCACCGTCGCCCACCGAGACGTACAGGAAGCCATCCTTGCCGAAACCGATCATGCCGGCGTTGTGCTCGTCGGCAGTCTTGTCCATCTCGATCAGGAGCTGCTCGCTCGACGACGGGAAGGTCTTGCCACCATCGGCGCTGGTGAACCGCGACAGCCGCCAGCGCAGGCGCACGTCGTTGTTCGGATCGTCGGGATTGATCGCGTCGTACGTCACGTACATCACCGGGACCGTCGGGAACTCCGGGTCGAACGCGATCGCGTTGAGACCCGCCTCCGAGTGGGGCGGCGGGTTCATCTTCACCTTGCCGGCGAGATCGAGGACCGTGGTCGTGGTCGTGGCCTCGTTGACATCGAACGACCGCACCTTGCCGCTGTGCTCGACCACGAACGCCTGGGTCTTGTCGGCTGGTGAGAACACCATCTGGACCGGGAAGCTGAAGGTCAGCTTCGGGAACACCCGCTGCTCGGCGATGCCGGGCACTGACCCGTCGCATTTGCCGTTGGCATCGCAATGGATGTCGTAGTTGTCCTCGCCACCGCAGCCAGCTAAGCCAGCCACGATACCGAGCGAGATAGTGAACAGGCTTGCGCGAAGCATGGCGACTCCGGCAGCAAGGTATGTGCCGCCGGCTGTGTGCACACGATCGGTTACTTAGCTGTCCGCCTTGGTGGCTTCTGTGGTCGCCAGACTACTAATGGCTAGTGCAGTAGCCGATCGTGATGATGACTCAACTCCCTGGAATCATGTCGTTAAACATGCGCCGATGTAGGCGAGATGGGCGCGTGCAGCCGGCCTTCGAGTGATAGAATGGTGTCCACGATCACGAGCGATGTGGCTGGTGTTGTCGTTCGCAACGCGGGTCTTCAAAAAACCGTGGAGCCCGAGACGAGCTCGGGGGAGCTAGGGCGCTCTTCGCACGACGACGGCGGGCATCCCGTTCGACGGCGCGAACGTGATTCCGCGGCGCACCAGCCGGACGCGACGGCCGGGAGCCGCGGCGAGCTCCAGGCGCGCCAAGATCGTCGACAAAACGATCTTCATCTCGTAGCTCGCGAACGCCATGCCGAGGCAGCGCCGCGCCCCGCCGCCGAACGGGAAGTAGTGTGTCGGATCGATCTTCTTGCCGATGAACCGCGATGGATCGAACGTGGCGGGCGCGGGCCATAGATCCGGGCGGCGGTGCACCAGGTAGATGCACGCGATCGCGAATGCCCCGACGGGCAGCTCGTAGCCACCGAGCGTCGTCGGCTGCGCGATCCGGCGCCCGACCATCGGAATGATCGGCGTCAGCCGCAGGGTCTCCTTGATCGCGGCGTCGACCAGCACCATCCGTTCGGGATCCGTGACCTCCGCGGCCTCGGCGCGAACCCGGGCGAGCCAGGCGGGATGCGACAGGAGATGATGGAGCGTCCACGCGAGCGTCGTCGCCGTGGTCTCGTGTCCGGCGAGCAGCAGCGTGAGCATCTCGTCGCGGAGCTCGTCGTCGGTCATCGGTTGGCCGTGCTCGTCCCGCGCCTCGAGCAGCATCGACAGCACGTCCTCGCGCCCCGCGGTCCCCGTGCACCGGCGTTGGGCGATCAGCTCGCGCACGAGGCGATCGGTGTCGTCCTGTGCGCGCATCAGCTTTGCCCAGGGCAGCAGCCGCCCGAGGCCATGCGAGGCGAGCCGCTGGACGCGCTCGGCGTGCTCCGGCGGCGTCAACAGGAACATCGCGGTTCCGAACGGCGACGTGCCGAGCGTCGTCCAGCGGACCAGGGCGTCACGCAGCGGCGCGAGTTGTGCTGCATCGCTGACGCCGAAGATCGTCCGCATGATCACATCGAGCGTGATCGCCTGCATCGCCGCGAGGATCGAGAACGGCCGCCCGATCGGCCAGCGCGCGAGCTCGCGGAGCGTCGCGTCTCGCATCGCGGTGCCGTAGGCGCGCATCCGCTCGCCGTGAAACGGCGGCAACATCAAGCGGCGCTCGCGAAGATGGCGCTCGCCGTCGAGGACCAGCAACGAGTTGCTGCCGAGCACCGACCGCAGGATCACGTTCGCCTCCCCGGCGTTCAGGGCGTGGGGGTCGCCGGTCCACAGCTCGCGGATCGCGGCCGGCTCGGCGAAGAACACGGCCGGTCCCGGCAACCGCGGCAGCTGCATCGAGAACACCGCGCCGTAGCGCGCGGCGAGATCGTCGAGCATCGGGAGCGGCGCGCGCAGCCACCGCACGGCGTCGAGCAAGCCTCGCGATCTCGGGCCTGCGGGCAACGCGCGGGGCACTCCTGGGACTGTACTCTCATTCACGATAGACGCGCTCGACATACTCGCGCAGCATGCGACGCGTCGTGAAGCCGGTGGCCATCGTGTGCAACGACGCCCGCATGCGGCGCACCCAAGCACGCGGGATCCCCTGCGCATCGCGATCGTAGAAGGCCGGCACGACCTCACGCTCGAGCAGCCCGTAGAGCGTCCGTGCGTCGCGTGCATCCAGGGCCGCCTCGTCCGGGACGTTGTCGCTCGCGCTCGCGATCGCCCAGCCGGTCTTCCCGTCCTCGAAGGCCTCGGGCCAGAACCCATCAAGCACGCTCAGGTTGATCGAGCCGTTCAGCCCGGCCTTCATGCCGCTGGTCCCGCTCGCCTCGAGGGGAGGACGCGGCAAGTTGACCCACAGGTCACAGCCTGCCACGAGGTGCGCTGCCGTCGCGAGGTCGTAGTCCTCGAGGAACGCCACATGAGTGGCGGCGAGCTCGGTGTTCTTCATCGCGAAGATGCGCTGCACGAGCTGCTTGGCTCCGTCGTCGAGCGGGTGCGCCTTGCCCGCGATGACGACCTGGATCCGCCGGGGACCGTGCAGGAGCGCGAGCGCGCGCGCCGGGTCGTGGATGAGCAGATGCAGACGCTTGTACTCCGCGACGCGGCGCGCGAACCCGACCGTGAGCACGCTGGGGTCGAACGTGTTCGCCGCGCCCTCCGCGTACGCGATCGATTCGCCGCGCGCGAGTCGGTCCGCGATCGTCTTGGTCCGGACGTACTCGACGAGACGCGTGCGCAGCTCGGTTCGAACGGCCCACAGCTCTTCATCGGGCACGTCGTCGAGGCGTGCCCAGGTCTCGGCGTCGTCGCGCGTCGCCCAGCCCGGCCCGAGACGGCGATCGAGGAGCGCGCGCATCGGCTCCGCCATCCACGTGGACAAGTGGGCCCCGTTGGTGATGTGCCCGATCGGCACGTCGCGGCCGGCGCGACCGGGCCACAGGTGATGCCACATCCCGCGCGCGACCTCGCCGTGCTTGCGGCTCACCCCGTTGGCCGAGCGCGAGGTGCGCAGCGCGAGCTCGGTGACGCCGAACTGGGACGCAGCTTCGTCCCCGGGACCTGGACGCGCGAGGGCGAGGATCTGCGTGCGTTGGGACCCGAGCTCCGCCGGCAGGGAGCCGAGCACTTCATCGATCTGAGAGACGTCGTAGCGCTCGTTGCCCGCCGGGACGGGGGTGTGGGTGGTGAACACCACACGCTGGCGGGCGCTCGCGAGCGCGTCCTCGAAGGTCAGCCCGCGCGCTCGGCCCTCGCGAATCAGCTCGATGGTCGCGAGCGCCGCGTGCCCTTCATTGAGATGGATGACCGCCGGATCGATCCCCATGGCGCGCAACACGCGCATGCCGCCGATCGCCAGGATCGCGTACTGCATGAGGCGAAACGACCGGTCGCCGACGTAGAGCGTCGACGTGATGAACCGGCTGATCGGATCGTTCTCGGGCAGATTCGTGTCGAGCAGGAACAGCGGCACTCGTCCCACCTGGACGTGCCAGATGCAGGCGGCCACCTGGCGGCCGCGGATCTCGACGTGGATCGTGCGTGGGGCTCCGGTCGGGTCCAGCTCGAGCCGCAGCGGGAGCTCCTCGGCGGTCGCTTCGGTCCAGTACTCGTGCTGCCAGCCCGAGAGGTCGAGCCGCTGCCGGAAGTAGCCTCGCTGGTAGTACAGCCCGAGCGCCACCATCGGCAGGGCCGAGTCCGAGGCCTCCTTGAGCCAGTCGCCGGCGAGCACCCCGAGGCCGCCCGAGTAGATCGGCAGCGACGCGTGCAGCCCGTACTCCGCGCAGAAGAAGGCGACCGGGCGGTCGACGGTCGCGACGTCCGGCCAGGCGAACGGCCGCGCGAGATCGCGCTCGAGCGCGGCATCGAGCGTACGCACACGCTCGACGAGCGACTCGTTGCGCGCCGCCGCGGCCAGGCATTCCGGCGACGTGTCGCGCAGCATCTTCACCGGGTTCTTGCCCGAGGCCTCCCAGCGAGCGGGATCGATGTCGCGAAACACGTCGCCCGCTCCACGTTGCCAGGTCCACCACAGGTTGAAGGCGAGCCGCGCCAGCGGCGCGAGCTGGTCTGGCAGCCGGGAGGCGAACGCGTCGCCGCGGTGCGCGGACTCGCCCATCAGGCAGCGAGCAAGCTGGGGTCCCATGCTCCACCGCGGTGCACCCGACGTGCCGCGGGCCCACATCGGACGACCACCGGCGACCACCCGCAGGCGCCCACGCACGAACTGCGCGGCCCGCAGCGGTTGCGCTCGCCGCCGTCGTTGCCTAGCGTGCGTCTGGCACCCATGCGCATCGCCGTCGTGTTCGATACGCCCTACGAGGGCTGGACTCCGGATCAGCACGTCGCGCAGATGGCCAAGGATCTGGCGAACTGGCGCAAGGTCGAGCCCGAGATGGAGTACCAGGTCGCGCAGGCGTTGCAGAAGAACGGCCACGACGTCCTGTTGATCGGCATCCACGACGATCTCCGCGACATGAGCGCGCGGCTCGGCGACTGGAAGCCCGATCTCGTCGTCAACGCCACCGAGGCGTTCCTCGACAACTCGAGCCTCGACTACCTGGTGCCGGCCCTGCTCGAGGCCGAGGGATATCGCTACACCGGGGCACCGCCGCTCGCGCTGCTGGTCACGCGCAACAAGGCGATGGCCAAGAAGATCCTCGCCTACCACGGTGTCAACGTGCCGGCGTTCAAGTCGTATCGGGTCGGCGAGAAGCCGGGCGATCGCGTCGAGATGCGGTTCCCGTTGATCGTCAAGCCGCTCCTGACCGATGCGTCGGAGGGCATCGCCCAGGCGTCGATCGTGCACGACGTCGCGGCGCTCACCGATCGGATCTCGTTCGTCCACGAGCGGTTCGGGCAGCCCGCGATCGCCGAGGAGTACATCGAGGGCCGCGAGCTCTACGCGACCATGCTCGGAAACGGGGACAAGGTCGAGCTGCTGCCGATCGTCGAGATGGTGTTCGAACACGCGGGCACGCGGCCCGAGGATCGGATCGCGACCTCGAGCGCGAAATGGGACATGGCCTACCGCAAGCGCCGGGGCATCAAGAACGTGTTCGCGCGTCGGATGTCGAAGGTCGCGAAGGAGCGGCTCGCGAGCGCCTGCCACGCGTCCTACCGGGCGCTCTGGCTGCGTGACTACGCGCGGCTCGACGTCCGGCTCGCCCACGACGACGAGATCTGGTTCATCGAGGCCAACGCCAATCCATTCCTCAGCTACGGCCACGACTCGGCCGAGGCCGCGCACAAGGCCGGGCTCGATTACAACGCGTTCATTCAGCGGATCATCGACGAAGCGATGGCGCGCGATGCCTAAGCGCGAGCGGCCACGGCCAGAGACCCGGTGCGTCTGCGGTCACGCGCTGCAGAAGTTCTGGAACTTCTGCCCGGCGTGCAGTCGTCCCCAGGTGTGGCGCGATCTTCCCCAGGTCACCGGCGCGGAGTGCGCCGCGTGCGGCTGGGTGGTATCCGACAAGGCGAGCTTCTGCCCGTGGTGCGGCACCGACATCTACGAGGCCGGGGTCTCGAGCGAGGTGCCGCTCAGCGAGCCGAAAGGCTTCCGCAAGGACGCCCGCTGCGACCATCGCTGCGGCGGTGGCGTCCAGTACCCGATGCCGTTCTGCCCGTGGTGCGGCAAGTCGCAGCACTGGGACGAGGAGCACCTGTTCGAGGGTACGTGCCCGCGGTGCGACCGCGGCGTCACCGACTGGATGGACACCTGCCCGTGGTGTGGCGAGGACTCCACCGGTCGCGATCTGATCGCCCCCGCGCTCCGCGAGGTGCGCCGCCTGCTCAAGATCGCCGGCATCGCGAACTGGGGCTATCGGATCCTGCTGCGGCCCGGGGTCTCGGGCGTCGATCCGAGCTACCCGAAGATCGTCGAGCTCGAGAAGCGCTACATCATCGAGCCCAAGCGGCGCGACGAGATCCCATGGACCATGCTGGTCGGGCTGATCACCCACGAGCTCGGCCACAGCTTCTTGTTCCACAACTGGGCGTGGACCCGGACGCCGCGGTTCCGTCGTGCCTTCGGCGAGGTCAACAAGGCCTATCGGGTGATGGACGATACCTGGGTCGACTTCCAGCGCCGCCAGGTCGCGATCGCCCCGGCGAACCACGTCACGGCGTACGCCGGCAAGCATCCGCAGGAGGACTTCGCCGAGACGTTCCGGTTCTACGTCACGCGGCGCCGCCGGTTGCGCGAGCTGTTCGCCGAGCTCGGTCGCAAGCGCAAGGGCGTGCTCGTGTTCGAGAAGTTTCTCGTGCTCCACGACTACGTGCGGTCGCTCCGCGGCTGGAGCTGAGCTGGTAGCGACTACAGCCAAGCAAGACATGGACCGCGCCGGCCGCCGAGCCTCGAGTGTCGACGAGTGCGAGGTTCGCTGACGTGGAGTTGTCCGACGACGAATGTGCGTGGTCCTCGCAGGACGAGGGCTCGGCACGTCGTGTGCTCCATGTCGTTACATGCAGCGCAACAAGGAATCCCGACCCAGCGAGCAGCAGCGGGCGATCATGCGGGAGGTCAGCGCCAGGCTGCCGCATCGTCACGTGGTCGACCTCGATCCCGAGGATCCGTCGCAGCAGCTCGACGACACCGGTGAGTTCCACATCGAGCCGCTCGCGATCGAGGCGCAGCCGACGGCCGAGGCGTCAGAAGCGTTCGACATCGCCTCCGCCGAGAACGTCGAGGGCGAGTCCGAGCTCGAGGCCGACTCGATCGACCTGGACACCCCATCCCAGACGACGGCCGACGCATACGCCCAGGCCGCCGAGGAGACGGGCGAGCTCTACGGCGTCCGCACGCCGCACGCCGGCGACCCGAACATCTCCGCCCCCGAGGATCAGGACTCGTTCGAAGGCTCGTGGCGCGGCGAGACCTGGCTCGAGTCGCTCAAGGAACACGCGATCGAGATGGGCCCGGTGCCCGAAGAGGAAGTCGTCATCGTCGATGACAGCATCGAGCACGCAGAACACCGGGGGCACCACCCGACCGAAGGAGGCGATCGGCCCGTCGCCGACAAGGGCTCGGGGGGACCGGGCGGGCTATAGCCCGAGCCCGAGCCATGCGTTAGGATCTCCAGGGTGAAGCTGCTCCCCAGCCTGCTGATGGTCGTGGCGTGCGGCGGCGGCGGCAGCAGTCCGCCCGACGCTCCCCGAGCCGCCGCCTGCACGGCCGAGCTCGAAGCCGCCCTCGACCGGAGCTGTGCGGCGCCCGCCGAGTGCGTGCTCGTTGGACACGGTGACTGCTGTGGCACGGTCTTGCTCGGGATCCGCGGCGGCACCGAGCTGGCGTTTCCCGCGATCGAGACGACCTTCCAGACGTGCCGCGCATGCCCGCCGTCGGGCTGCGCCCACGCCGATCTTGCCGAGGACGGCTCCACCGCGGGATCGGGTCAGGCGATCGTGGCCGACTGCATCGCGATGCGGTGCGCCAGCGTGGTTCGCTGACCCAGCAGGCGCTCGCTCAATCATCGAGCTCGGACGGATCCGGTAGGGCCGGCGACTCGTCCTTGGCTCGCTTCTCGACGCGCTCGAAGCTCAGCGTGAAGTACGGGCCGCTCTTGCCCTGCTTCTCGAAGGCACGGACCTGGTAGGCCGCGTCGTCACTCTCGATGTCGCCGACCCATGCGGGGGCAGGGGGGGTGGCGACGACGTCCTTCGCGCCCCGGGCGTTGGGGCGCGCGGGCTTCTGTGGCGGCGCTGCCTCGAAGGCTCCGCGGAACACCGCCGGCGGGTACGTGTTGCGGTCGCCGCGAGGCGGGGCGAGGCTGACCGTCAGCTGGTCCTCGCGACGCCAGCCGAGGATCTCGTACGCGGTCCCATCGATCGTGCAGTCGCCCTGAAAGTCCGGCTGGCTGGGCTTCAGCTTCTTCGCGTTCTCGAACAGCTTTCCGCGGTCCTGGGTGTGCTCGTTCGCCATGGAATCCAACGTAGACCACACGCGGCCGCCCAAAGCATCAACCCGATCGGACCATCGGCATGGTCGTCGCAGAGTAGAGTGGCGAAACCGTGTCGTTCCAGTCTCTAGGCGTCTCCGAACCCCTGCTGCGAGCCATCGCCGAGCGCGGATACCGAGAGCCGACGGCGGTCCAGACGGCGGTGATCCCAGAGGTTCTCGGTGCCCGCGACGTCTGGGCCAAGGCGAGCACGGGATCCGGCAAGACGGCAGCGTTCGTGCTGCCGATCCTGGAGCTGTTGTCTCGTCGCGAGCTCGTGGTGCCGCGCCGCGTCCAAGCCCTCATCCTCGTGCCGACGCGCGAGCTGGCCAAGCAGACGGCGGACACGATCGCCGCGTTCCGGCGTTACCTCCGTCAGCGCCCGAAGACCGTCGTCGTGCTCGGCGGAGTCTCGATCAATCCGCAGATGATGGAGCTCCGCGGCGGCGCCGACATCGTCGTGGCCACGCCGGGCCGCCTGCTCGATCTCGTCGCCAAGAACGCGCTCTCGCTCGCGACGGTCTCGCAGCTGGTGCTCGACGAATCCGACCGGCTGCTCGAGCAGGGCTTCGCCGACGAGCTCGGACGCATCGTGGCCCTGCTTCCGAAGGACCGCCAGACGCTGCTGTTCTCGGCGACGTTCCCACCCGCGGTGGGCAAGCTCGCGGAGCAGCTCCTCCGCGAGCCGGTCCGGATCGACGTGATGGACGCGCCGACCGAGGTGCCCTCGATCACGCAGCGCGCGATCGAGGTCGACGCGCCGAAGCGGACCCAGCTGCTGCGTCATCTGCTCGAGCAGCACGACTGGGAGCGCGTGCTGGTCTTCGTCGCCACGACCCACCGGACCGAGCACGTCGCCGGGAAGCTCCAGGCCGTCGGCGTCAACGCGGTCGCGCTCCACGGCAAGCTCAGCCAGGGCGCGCGCACCCGAGCGCTCGACCTGTTCCGCGCGTCGAACGTGCATGTCCTCGTCGCGACCGACCTCGCCGCGCGCGGGCTCGACATCACGGGCCTGTCCGCGGTCGTCAACTACGACCTCCCGCGTTCGCCAAACGACTACGTGCACCGGATCGGGCGCACCGGACGCGCGGGCGAGAGCGGCGTCGCGATCAGCTTCATCACCGCCGAGATGAGGGCACACTTCGCGCTGATCGAGCGGAGCCATCAGCACTACGTCGTGCGCGAGCGGATCGCCGGCTTCGAGCCGACCGAGACCGCCCCGCCCGTGTCCACCGCCGGCGGCGTGAAGGGCCGGCGCAAGAGCAAGAAGGACAAGCTGCGCGAGGCGGCCGCGCGAGCGCTCAAGGATCAAACGAGCTAGATCGGCCCGACCAGAGATCGTCGCAGCGCCGGACGAGCGACTTTACAGGAGCGCGGACGGAGGGCACCTTCCCCTCACCATGAACCAGCGCGAGCTCGAGCCGGGGATTCATGTCGATCTCCAGCGCGAGAAGACATACGGCGACTACCTCTGCCTCGACCAGTTGCTGTCGGCGCAGAAACCACGCTCCGAGCAGGGCCACCACGACGAGCTGCTGTTCATCATCCAGCACCAGACCTCGGAGCTGTGGATGAAGCTGATGCTCCACGAGCTCGACGCCGCGGTGGCGTGCGTGCGCGAGGACCGGCTCGAGCCATGCTTCAAGATCCTCGCGCGCGTGGCGCAGATCCAGCGGATGCTGTTCGAGCAGTGGAGCGTGCTCGAGACGATGACGCCGAACGAGTACCTCGGGTTCCGCGAGACGCTGGGGCCGGCGAGCGGGTTCCAGTCGTACCAGTATCGCGCGATCGAGTTCGCCCTCGGCAACAAGGACGCCAATAGCCTCAAGCCTCATCGCGGCAGCCCGGAGGTCCACGCCGCGCTCGACGTGCGCCTCCGCCAGCCGTCGCTCTACGACGAGTTCCTTCGCTTCCTCGCGCGTCGCGGCCTCCCGGTGCCGGCCGATCGCCTCGACCGCGACTTCACGCAGCCCTACGAGGGAAGCGACGCGGTGGTCGCGGTGTTCCGGACCATCTACGAAGATCCCAAGCGCTACTGGAGCGAGTACGACATGGCCGAGAAGCTCGTCGATGTCGAGGAGCGCTTCCAGCTGTGGCGGTTCCGGCACATGACGACGGTGAAGCGCATCATCGGCTTCCGGCGAGGCACGGGCGGGAGCTCGGGCGTCGGGTTTCTCAAGAAAGCGCTCGAGCTCGTGTTCTTCCCCGAGCTCTGGGACGTCCGGACGCAGCTGGAGTTGCCCGCGACGTGATCGTCGTCCCACGGACGCCCTCGTGACCAGGGCTCAGCTTGAGCAACCACGCCACCGCGGTCCGGCCCTCGGACCCGGCCCTCGATGTTGGTTGCTGGTTCGAACGGAATTGCGGTAAGCCTCGTCGGATGCGGTCCGCACTCGCGCTGCTGACGATCGCGCTGACCGGATGCGGTCGCGTGGGTTTCTCCGAGGCGCAGCTCACAGGGGATTCGGGTAACGGGGCGGATGCCGATCCTGACGCCGTGCCCTGCCTCGTGACAGGTCCGTGCATCACGACCGAGCCGGACTCGGCGCTGACCATCGAAACCCGGGTGACGCTCGACACCGACCTCGACACGCGCTGCAAGATCGTCGCGCAGGACTCCGGCCCGGAGGTGTGCGTCGTCCATGTCAAACGCTTCACGGTCACCGAGACCGGACAGCTCGTGTCGCGGGGATCGCGTTCGCTCGTGATCGCTTCGGACGACGAGATCACCATCGACGGAACCATCGACGTCTCGAGCGACGCGGGCGGCGCGCTCGGCGCGGGCGCGAGCTCTGCGCCGTCGTGCACGGGGGGCGCGGAGCCCGTGGCCGCTGTCGGTGGAGGCGGGGGCGGCGCGGGAGGAAGCTTCGCCGGCACCGGCGGCACCGGTGGCGTGGGCGACACCGACAATGCGCTTTGCCCGGGAGGCATGGCTGCGCCCGCGTTCAGCTTCTCGTCGATCCATGGCGGGTGCGCCGGGCAACACGGCGCAGGCGACTTGGTGAGCCCGGGCGGGCCGGGCGGTGCATCGGGCGGCGCGCTCTATCTGGTCACCGCACGCTCGATCCAGATCATCGGGACGATCGACGCCAGCGGAGCCGGCGGGCTCAGCGGAGCTGGAGTCGGAGGCGGTGGCGACGGTGCTGGTGGCGGCGGTTCCGGCGGCTTGATCGTGCTGCATGGCCAGTCCATCACGCTGACGTCGACCGCGATCGTGGCGGCGAACGGCGGGGGTGGCGCGGAAGGCGCAACGCAGGGTCCCGGCGCGCGCGGGGCTGATGGCAGCGCGACCGCGGGGATGGCAGCCGGGGGATCGGGGACGCAGGTGGATGGCGGAGACGGCGGCGCCGGAGGTTCCGCCACGATGCTAGGTGGTGGCCTCGCCACCGACGGACGTGGTGGTGGTGGTGGCGGCGGTGGCGGCGCCGGGGTGGTCCACGTGGTCGGCACGCTGGCCAACACGGGTACGATCTCGCCTTCGCCGAGCTGAGCCAAAGGTCGACGCGCCGGCCTACGCGAGCAGCAGGCGCTCGATCTCGCGCAGCGTCTCGACGTCGTCCCCGATCATCTCCTTCATCGAGTGGATCCGACCGGCGACGATCCGCGCGATCTTCTCCTCGACGGTGGCGTCGGCGTAGGCCCAGTAGACCTGGGCGAACCGGCCATCGCGATGGCAGCGGCCTTCGATCTGCGCCATCTGGATCGCCGACCAGCGGAGGTCGTGGATGATCTCGGAGCGAGGCACGTCGTTGTGCTCGCCCTGGTGGAGCGAGATGCCCTCCTCGACCGTGAACAGCACCACGCGAGCGTCCCCGCGCTGGAACCGCAGCCGCTCGTCCTCGCGCGCCGTGGCCGAGATGCCGCCGTGGATCACGGCGCACTGGATCGCGCCGATCCCGGTCTCGAACGACTCGCGCACGGCCGTCAGGGTCTCGATGAAGGCGACCGAGATCGCGACCTGATGGCCGTTGTCGAGCAGCTCGCGCGCGAGCTCGACCGTGCCAGCGGCGCGGACCAGCGAGCTCTTCTGGCGGAGCCGGAGCGAGGCCGCGAGCGCAGACTTCGGATCACGTCCGCGCGGGGCGAGCTCCAGCTCGCGACGAAAGGCCGTCCAGGCTTCCTCGTAGAGCGCGCGCGCCTCGGCAGGGAGCTCGATCGGTGTGAGGATCCGATTGATCGCAGGCCATCCGACGATGTCCTCTGGACGGCGACGGATCCCGGCCGTGACGGGTTGCAGCTTGCCCGGCTCGAACAGCATGACGCGGACCTTCTCGCAATCGCCGCGGTCGCCGCGCCACTCCCACTTGCCGAAGCTGCCGCGGGTGACGCCGAGCTGCTGACCGATGCACCACTGTTCGAAGTCCTTGAGGTCCGTGGCGCGTGCGCCGGTGACGCGGGCCAGCAGCGGCGCGAGATACGACAGCTCGAGCGGGTTCTGGCCCGCGGTCGCGGACAGCCAGAGACAGAACCCGGCGTTCGCGACGAGCTTGGCCGCGAGCTTGGAGCGGGCTGCCGTCGGGTTCTTGCAGCGATGGCTCTCGTCGAACACGATCACGTCCAGCTCGGGCGCCGTGCCGACCCGGGCGAGGCCCTTCTTCGTGCGCACCTTCTTGCGCGCGGCGTCGCTGACCTCGAACAGCTTGCCGAGGCGATCGTAGTTGAGCAGGACGATGGTCTTGCCTCCGTCGCCCATCGCTTCGATCGTCCGCCGCCAGTGGGCGACGACGCCGAGCGGGCACACGATGAGGACGCGCTGCACCGCGGTCATCTCCAGGATCGCGGCCCACGCGGTGATCGTCTTGCCGAGGCCGACGTCATCGGCGAGCAAGAAGCCCGGCAGCGCGGCTGCCCGGGCCGCGCCGATCGCGCGGACCGCCTGCTGCTGGTGGGATCGCAAGGTGATCGCGCCCGTGGGCGCGGAGGCCTTGGCCGGCGCAGCGTCGGCGAGCTCGCGCTGCACGTGCATCTCCCACGAGTAGGGGAGGGCGCGGAACGGCTCGAGCGCCGCAGGAAGCCTCGCGCCCTCGAACAGGAACACGCCATGCGCCGCATCCCAGCGCGCCGCACTCGCCGCGGCGACGCCGCGCATCGCGAAGGGAACATCGAGGACGAACGAGATCATGGTCGCGAGAGCTCGAAGATGCGGACGTCTCGGTCTGCGTTGGTCGTGATCTTCGGCGCGGTGTCGGCGAGGCCGAGCAGGGCGAACACGTGCGCGATCGCGGGACCGGCGGCGTCGAGGCAGGGGCCCTCGAGCTCCGGGCACTCGGTCTCGCCGAGGATGACCGACGAGCCGACGCGGGGGACCGCGACGAGGCGCACGACCTGGGTCTTGCCGTGGAATCCCCCCTGGGCCAGGACGGCGCCGAGGCCACGCAGCTCGCTCGCCGCCAGCGTGGACGTCGAT
>JAGSPR010000159.1 GCA_018262455.1 Deltaproteobacteria bacterium
GCTACAAGGCCCCGAAGACCTGGAAGCTCGCGTCGAAGACCGACGCGATCGGCGAGCACACCCTCCACCTCGACTTCCTTTCGGTGAATCCGGCGATGCCGATGTCGGTGACCACGAGCGCGAGCGTCACCGACGTCAACCGCCAGACGTGGACCGCCTCGGCGATCTCGATCGTGCATCCATCGTCGGTCTACGTCGGCCTGAAGACGAAGAAGCCGTTCGTCGAGAAGGGCACCCCATTCGACATCGACGTCATCGGCGTCGATCTCGACGGCAAGTTCGTCCCGAACGCCAAGATCGAGGTCAAGACCGTGCGACTCGACTGGGAGTACAAGAAGGGCAAGTACACCCAGAAAGAGGTCGATCCACAGACGTGCTCGGTCGTCGCGGCCAAGGA
Source organism: Deltaproteobacteria bacterium (assembly GCA_018262455.1). The sequence continues at coordinate 398 of JAGSPR010000159.1, forward strand.
TCCCGCGCCGTGCACGTTCGCCACCAAGGAAGGCGGGACGTACCAGGTGACGGCGATCGCGATGGACGCCAAGGGGCGGCCGAACCAGACCAAGCTGACGTTCTGGGTGACCGGCGGCGATCAGCCCAAGGCGCGCGACGTCGCGCAGGAGGGTGTTCAGATCATCCCCGACAAGAAAGAGTACACGGCCGGCAACACCGCCGAGCTCCTCGTCCAGGCGCCGTTCTATCCGGCCGAGGGCATCGTGAGCTGGCGGCGCAGTGGCATCGTCAAGACCGAGCGGATCTCGTTCACCGGGCCGACCAAGGTGATCACCGTGCCGATCAGCGAGGCGATGGTGCCGAACATGTTCGTGCAGGTCGATCTCGTCGGTGCAGCGGCACGGCTCGATGACAAGGGCGATCCCGATCCCAAGCTCCCGAAGCGGCCGGCCTATGCGGTCGGTCAGATCAACCTGCCGGTGCCGCCGAAGCAGCGCACGCTGGCCGTCACCGTGACGCCCAACGCTCCGAAGCTCGCGCCGGGTGAGCTCGCGAAGCTGCTGGTGACCGTGGTCGATGCGGCGGGCCGGCCTGTCCCGGACGCCGAGGCCGCGGTGATCGTCGTCGACGAGGCGATCCTCGCGCTCACCGGGTACCAGTTCGGCAGCCCGGTCGACACGTTCTACGGCCAGCGCGGGGCTGACGCGCGCGATGCCTACCAGCGGAGCTACGTGAAGCTCGCGAAGCCGGATAGCCACGCGCTGGCCGAGAACACCAAGAATGCCGCTCCGAGCGGTGGCGCGGGGGCGATCGATTTTGCGTCGGCGTCCGACGCGCCGCCGCCGCCGCCGGCCTCGGCGATGCCGGTCGCGACCCCCAAGCCAGGGCCGATGAGACGGGGCGAGGCGGCCGAGCAGGCGCGGACCGCGGGCGTGCTCGGCTCGATGGGGCAGCCACCGGCGCCGAACGCGCCGATCGCGATCCGTTCGAACTTCAACCCGCTGGCCGCGTTCGCGCCGGCGGTCAAGACCGATGCGGCTGGCCACGCGACGCTCGACGTCAAGCTGCCCGACAACCTGACACGCTATCGCATCGTCGCGATCGCGACCGCGGGCACGAAGCAGTTCGGCAAGGGCGAGAGCTCGGTGACCGCACGGCTGCCGCTGATGGTGCGGCCGAGCCCGCCGCGGTTCTTGAACTTCGGCGACACGTTCCAGCTACCGGTCGTGGTGCAGAATCAGACCGACGCGCCGATCACGGTGAAGCTCGCCGCGCGGACGACGAACGCGATGCTCACCGATGGGGCGGGCCGGCAGGTGACGGTCCCGGCCAACGATCGGGTGGAGGTGCAGTTCCCGGCGGCGGCGGAGCTGGCGGGGACGGCGCGGTTCCAGATCGTGGGGACGGCGGGCTCGTTCAGCGACGCGGCGGAGGTGGCGCTGCCGGTGTGGACGCCGGCGACGACGGAGGCGTTCGCGACCTATGGCGTGATCGATGACGGAGCCGTCAAGCAGCCGGTGAGCTTGCCGGGCAAGGTGGTGATGCAGTTCGGGGGGCTGGAGGTGACGACGGCGTCGACGAATCTGCAGTCGCTGACGGACGCGATGCTGTACCTGGTGCGGTACCCGTACGAGTGCGCGGAGCAGCGGGCGTCGCGGGTGCTGGCGATCGCGGCGCTCAAGGACGTGCTGGGGGCGTTCAAGACGAAGGACCTGCCATCGCCGGCGGCGATGGAGAGCAGCGTGAAGAATGACATCGAGCGGCTGTCGCAGATGCAGAACTACGACGGCGGGTTCGCGTTCTGGGAGCGGGGGCGGCCGTCGGAGCCGTACCTGACGGTGTACGTGGCGAGCGCGCTGTGGCATGCGCAGCAGAAGGGGTTCGCGGTGCCGGCGGGGATCGTGGAGAAGGCGAAGCCGTACCTGAAGAACATCGAGAGCTACTACCCGCACTACTACGGGCCGGAGATCCGGCGGACGATCTCGGCGTACGCGCTGTACACGCGGAAGCAGATGGGGGACGTGGACATCGGCAAGGGGCAGAGGCTGGTGCGGGAGGCGGGCGGGGTCGAGAAGCTGAACATGGAGGCGAACGCGTGGCTCTTGGGGACGTTCGCGGGGAACGCGGGGGCGGTGACGGAGCGCAAGGCGATCGTGCGGCACGCGATGAACAAGGTGTCGGAGACGGCGGGGGCGGCGAACTTCACGACGAGCTACGGGGACGGGGCCTATCTGCTGCTGGCGAGCGATCGCCGGGTCGACGCGGTGATGCTGGAGTCGCTGATCCAGGAGCAGAAGGATCTGGATCTGATCCCGAAGCTGGTGACGGGGCTCTTGGCGCACCGCAAGGCAGGGCGGTGGCTGAACACGCAGGAGAACACGTTCGCGCTGGTGGCGATGGATCTGTACTTCCAGACGTACGAGAAGGCGACGCCGGACTTCGTGGCGCGGGTGTGGCTGGGCGAGGACTACGCGGGGGACCACGCGTTCAAGGGGCGGACGACGGACTACTTCGCGATCCCGATCGCGATGAAGGACGTGGCGGCGCACGACAAGCAGGCGCTGACGATCCAGAAGGATGGCAAGGGGCGGCTGTACTACCGGGTGGGGATGACGTACGCGCCGGCGAGCCTGAAACTGGAGGCGGCGGACTACGGGTTCGTGGTGGAGCGGAAGTACGAGGGGGTGGACGATGCGAAGGACGTGACGCGCGCGGCGGATGGGACGTGGCACATCAAGGCGGGGGCGCGGGTGCGGGTGAAGCTGGCGATGATCAACGAGAACCGGCGGTACCACGTGGCGCTGGTCGATCCGATGCCTGCGGGGCTCGAGGCGATGAACCCGGCGCTGGCGGTGACGGGGCCGATCCCGAGCGATCCGGCGGAGCAGCAGTCACGCGGGGCGTACTGGTGGTGGTACGGGCCGTGGTACGAGCACCAGAACATGCGGGACGAGCGGGTCGAGGCGTTCGCGTCGCTGCTGTGGGAGGGCGTCCACAAGTACGAGTACGTGGCGCGCGCGACCACTCCCGGCAACTTCGTGGTACCGCCGCCGAAGGCCGAGGAGATGTACATGCCCGAGACGTTCGGGCGTGGCGCCTCGGACCGCGTGATCATCGAGTGACGAGGAGGTTGGCGTCGGTAGCTACCGGCGGCACAGAGGAGTAGGTTGCCGGCGTGCCGACGACGCCAGTCATCTTCATCGACGGTAATCCGCTGCGCGCCTCCGAGCTCGCGCAGATGGTCCCTTCGCTCGCGCTGATCGTCGAGGCGCTGCAGACCGGGTTCTCGACGAGCGCCCCGGAGCCTGGTCAGCGCGCACGCGACAAGGTGCTCGCGCATCACGTGGCGGGCGGGTGCTTCGCCGAGGCGGTCGATCTCACGACGATGGACGGCAAGAGCCTCCGGCTCGAGCTCGATACCGAGAACGAGAACCGGTTCTGCAAGTGGTGGCGTGAGACCCCGACCAAGATGCTGCTGGCGGTCGCGCTTCGGCGCGGCGCCGATGCCGAGATCGAGCTGTTCACCGCGGTCTGTGAGGGCCGGATCGCCGACAAGCCGGCTGGCCCGCATCTGCTCGGCTGGGATCGCCTGTTCGTCCCCGCGGGCGAGGACGCCACGCTTGCGCAGCTCACCGAGGCCGGCGAGATCGTCGAGTTCCGGCGCGCCGCCTACGAGCAAGTCGCCCGTGCATTCGGGGTCCCGGCGACGACCTGACCCTGGGGTTCGCTCGCTCGCGGTCACTCACGGTCGGCCGCGTTTCCGGTCGGCTGCGAGGCAGCGTGTCGCTTGCTTGAGCTCGGTCGCCGACCCGCGGGTCAGGACGAGCGATCGGATCCGCTGCAGGCCCGCGGCGCCGAGCGCATCGACGATCGGCGCCGCCGGATCGGAGACGAGATCGGCGCACAGCACCGCGGCGGCGGCGAGCGCGACCCCGCTGTCGAGATCCTTGGCGACGGCGGTGCCGAGCACGGGCCGGAAGTTGGCGGGGACCGGGATCGGGACCATCGCGATCGCGCCCCGGCGAAATGCCGGATCGGTATCTGTGAGGGCGGCGGCGAGATCGAACCGGGGATCGAGTGTGGTCGCGGTGTCGAGCGCGATCAGGCGGAGCTCGATGAACCGATCGGGATCGAAGGCGAGTCTGGCAAACGCATCGCGCCAGGTCGCGAGATCCTCGAATGCGACATCATCGGGGACATCGTGCTGGGCGAGCTCGCGGGCGATCTCGCGGGCGGCACGCGCAGCTGGGATCGCGACCCGGCGGTCGCCGCGGGCGGCCGCCTGCGCCAGGGCGTCGAGCAGCTCGGCTCGATCGGCCGCGACCGGTGCCGCCGCGATACCCGCGAGCTGCGCGGCTCGATCCGGAGCGGCGAGGGCTTGCTCGATCACCAGCGGGCCGGCGAGCGCGCCTTGCCGGGCGGCCTCGTCGCTGTCCCCGCCGTCGATCGCGGCTCGCATCGAGGCGAGACCCGCGGCACTGACGAGGAACAGCGCGGTCCACCCCACCGCTCGACCGTACCATCGGGCTTGCCGATCCCGTCCACAGCCACCGACCGGACCCTGTGGAAGCGGATTTCTCTTAGAAAAATTGACAGGGTGATGATGCGTTCAGTACGGTGAGTCCGTTCAGTAGCTCCACGGGTGGAACGACCCAACCGAGTCACACAAGAAGGTGCCATGGCCGACGCGCTCACTTTCCGGCAGCGGGAAATTCTCGATTTCATCTCGGCGTCGATCGTGGAGCGTGGCTTCCCGCCGACGCTGCGCGAGATCGGCGAGCACTTCAGTATCCGCTCCACCAACGGCGTCAACGATCACCTGAAGGCGCTCGAGAAGAAGGGCCACCTTCGGCGCGAGGATCTGAAGTCGCGCGCGATGCGCCCGATCCTGCCCGACGGCAACGGCGAGGTGGTCCCACTCCGTCGGATGCCGTCGGCGACCGGCAATGTCCAGATCGTGGATGGCTCGGACGATGACATGGCCGAGATCCCGATCCTGGGCCGCGTTGCGGCCGGCGTGCCGATCCTGGCGGTCGAGCAGGCAACCGACACGGTGCGGGTGGATCGCGTGCTGATCGGCGGCCATCGCGAGGTGTTCGGGCTCCGGATTGTCGGCGAGTCGATGATCGAGGACGGCATCCTCGATGGCGACTACGTGTTCGTGAAGAAGACCCCGAGCGCGAGTTCGGGCGACATCGTGGTGGCGATGATCGAGGGCGAGGCCACGGTCAAGCGCTACTACCCCGAGGGCGACCGGATCCGGTTCCAGCCCGCGAACTCGAACATGACGCCGATCATCGTGCGCCGGGTCGACTTCAAGTCGGTCGACATCATCGGCATCGTGGTCGGCGTCTATCGTAAGCTCTAGGCGCAGACTCCAGGCGCTCGGTCAGCCGCCCGGCGGCGACTCGCGATCGACTGATCGCGTTGCCCGCGACCCCGAAAGACCGTCCAATCCAGGCGAGCTATCGAGGATCGTTTACGTTTACGTTCGCCAGCATTTCGCCGACCCGCGGTCGAGCTGCAAACGTAGCCTTAGGCCCGGATATGTCAGGGCAATTCCCGGCAACCAATCTGGGCTTCGTGTGTCAGACTGAGTTCGCGGTGGTCCGAAAGATCCGAGCATATCGGCGCGGGTGGTTGCTCGGCCCGGCGCTGGCCTTCTCGCTCATCACGCAGGCCGGCGCGGTCGCGACGTATGCGGTGACCCGGCCGGTGCCCAAGCCGCATCTCCGGATCCGACTCGCGGGCGAGGGCGAGGGTCAGGTCCACGTCGCGAAGGTCGGTGATGCAGCGCCGTTGCTTCGCTGCAGCAATGTCGAGGCGACGCTCAGCGATCTCGGCTACGTCGACGCGAACACCGATCCGCACGTCTACGACCTCGTTCGCGCCGTGGTCGGGATGGTGCGCGATCGATCCAGGTCGAAGTCGAAGTGCGATGTCGATCTCGCGCCGGGCACCCGCGTCCGGTTGACCGCCGTGCTTGGCAAGGACGCCACGTTCGGTGGTTATCACCAGGTTCCGATGCGGACGCCCGAAGAGCTCGTCCCGTACCTCGGCGATCCGCTCGCGTCGTGCACCGGCGGAGACGCGATGGCGGCGGCGGCGGCCGGCAGCGTGCTCGACTGCGCGTTCACGATCGGGTCGGACACCGAGCTGGCCGTCGACTTCGGCAAGGTGCCCGAGGAGATCACCGTCGCGCTTCAGACCGAGAAGCTGAACGACATGGTCAAGCCACTCGAGCTTCCGGCGCCACCGAAGCCGATCGATGCCGAGAAGCTCGACGAACAGCCGCTCCAGGTGGCGATCGCGCCGCCGCCCAAGACGCTGCCTCCGCCCGTCGTGCCTCCTCCGCCTCCTCCGGCCGAGCAGAAGAAGCAGCCGCCGCCGCAACCACCGCCGCCCAACATGGTGATGGTCGAGGTCAAGGACGACAAGAACGTCAAGGACAAGGCCCCTGACGATGCCAAGGCTCTCTCCGACAAGAACCGCGATGTCGCCGAGGAGACGCGCGCGAAGGAGACGAACCTCGACAAGGAGTCCGAGGGTACGCAGGTCGCATCCAAGGAGAGTGACGATCGCACGAGCAAGGAAGTCGGCGGACCTGACGACAAGATCCGGCAGATGGAAGACACCGACAAGACCACCGACAAGCACCTGAAGGAGACCGATCACTCGGGCAAGGACGAGACCGCGAAGGGCGAGATCGTCGGCGAGGGCGGCAACGACGGCGAGGAAGGCACCGGCGCATCGAAGGATCCCGGGTTGCTCAAGATGCGCGGCATCGAGGGCCGTGGCTCGGTCGCCGACCAGGGCAAGGACGGCATGAAGGCGGGCAAGAAGGGCACGCCGGGGCTCAACACGCCGCTCGCGTTTCAGGACTACGAGCGGATCATGGGCAAGGAGAAGCTCGATAACGAGCGCCAGGTCGCGGCGCGCAAGATGTCGAGCAAGAAGGGCCGCTGGGAACGCAAGCTCGACGCGGTGAAGAGCTCGCTCGAGAACTTCGTTCCCGACGTTCGTACGGGCAACCAGACGGCCCTCAAGACCCGCGCTCACCCGTTCGCGGTCTACATCGCCCGGATGCACCGCCGGATCCACGAGCTGTGGGGCTTTGGCTTCCTCGAGGACCTCGACAACAAGGGTTCCGACTACCCGCTCAACAACCCCGACCTGTGGACCAACCTCGAGGTCTCGGTCAATCCGGACGGTAGCGTCCACAAGGTCACGATCGCCAAGACCTCGGGCAAGACCGAGTTCGATATCGCCGCCGTCGATACGGTGATGTCGGCGGCGCCGTTCGATCCGACCCCAGAGGCGATCCGGTCGGTGAACGGCCGGATCTACCTGCGCTGGGGCTTCTATCGGAACTGGCGCCAGTGCGGCACGTTCAACGTCGAGCCATACATCCTGACCGACGTGGCGGATGACGGGCCCGACTCCGGTGCGCTTGACGATGGCACGCTGGTGCGCAACACGGCCAAGGCGCCCGGCAAGAAGAAGCTGGCGAACGACAAGGTGGTCACGCCCGATGACGGCCACGGCAGCGATCGCGTGTCCCCGACGACCTCGGTCACCGACAAGCAAGCGGTGTTCGCCGCCAACCTCTGGGTGTCGGCGTTCGCTACCGCGGGGATCGACAAGCTCGTGAAGTACTCGACCGTGCCGTTCTATGCGGGTGGCAAGGTCGCAGCCCAGACCTCCGCCGATCTGAAGGAGATGTTCAGCGGGCTGGTCGTGGAGTCCGGTCCGATGAAGGACTGGAAGCTACTGACGGCGAGCGAGTACGGCAGCGGTAGCGGCGCACTGCCCGAAGGCAACCTCGTGCTGCAAATCCGGACCGCGAAGGAGACCTTCGCCGTGGTGCTCACCCGCACCAAGTCCGGTGACTATCGCGCCACTCAGATCGCTCGCTGATCGACGGACGGACCCCAGGGTTCGCTTGAGATGATCCCGAGGTCGCGAGCCGCTTGTGCGAGGTCGAGGCGCGGCGACGAAACGCTACGGGCGGTAACGTGAGGAGCAGCAACGAAGAGATCGCGCAAGCGCGAACCTGGGGTTAGCTCGTCACGCTGAGTACGCGTGCGGCGAACAGGCCCTTGGGGCCTTGCGCCTCCTCGTACTCGACCGTCTGTCCCTGGTTCAGGGTGCGAAACCCTTCACCGGAGATCGACGAGTAGTGGACGAAGACATCCTTGCCGTCATCGGTCCGGCTGATGAAGCCGTAACCCTTGGCATCGTTGAACCACTTCACCGTTCCGTTGGCCATCTGTACTGCCTCCCACGAATGCGGCCACCGCGCCGGGTAGCTGCCACCAACGGTTTGAACATCCGGCGCGCCTTGCCTCAACACAATTTTCGGACAAAGCGACTGCGGTGTGGAATTCTTCATATGTAGCGAAACATTGAGAACGACACGGGTAATGCGGACCACGATGCCGGGCGCTCGAGTGCAGACTTTTCGTGACGGATCGCATCTTCGCCGCGTCGCTGGCACCGCCCTGCTGTGGATCGTCGCATGCGGCAACCCCACCCGCCTGGTGTCGAGGCCGCCCACGACCGATCGGTCGTCGCAACTCGATGCCGGGGTGGCCCCCGCGGGGCCAGCGAACGCGCTCGTCAGGACGATCCCGGGACACACCGCGACGGAGGCGCCCCACGGCGGCAACATCTCCGAGCTCGCCGTCACCGCAGATGGCGCCGCCGCGGTCAGCAGTGACGAGCTCGGCGGTGTTCGCCTGTGGCCGCGAATCGACGGAACCATCGAGCCACGCGCGGTCGATCTGCCGCGCCCGCAGCAGCTCGCGCTGGCCAGCCATCGACGGGGCTTCCTCGTCGCGATGGTCGATGAAGGCGGTGGGCTCGTGCTCCAGGTGATCGATCACGATGGGCTGACCGTGCAGCGCGCCTCGCTGGGCGTCGATCCCGGGTTCGCCGGCGTGGTGATGACGGACCGCGGGCCGATCGCGTGGAGGCGGGATCAGCGGATCGTTCGACTGTCGGCGGAGGGCGTGGTGGGCTCTGACCTCCCCGCCGAGGCGGGGCAACGCATCCTCACGGTCGCGGTGGCTGGCCCGCGCGCGGTGGCCGTGATCGAGTCGGGCGACACGTCGACCGGCAACGCGACGCGGCGGGCACGCTGGCTCTTGATCGGCGACAAGCTTACGTGGGGCGCGTGGATCGATGCCGGCGACCACGTCAGCACCACGATCGCGCTGTCGCCCACGGGCAAGCGCCTCGCGAGCCTCGCCGGCGCCCAGCCCGGTGGCCCGATGCAAGCGATCGTCATCGACACCGCGACCGGCGCGTTGCTCGTCGCCGAACCGGCCACGGGTGCGCTCGGCATCGGGATGCTCGACGATGATCACGTCGCCCTGGGCTCGAGCGGCGCGGTCAGCTGGATCGATCTGGCGAACGTTACGCGCAGGCCCCAGGCGACCGCGCCGGTGGAGCCACCCGCGGAGCGGGGGCTGCTCACGACCGGCGGCGGGCGGGCGATCACCGCGAGTAGCGGTGAGCTCGTGATCTCGACCCCGGCGAGCACCGAGTACCTCGGCTACGAGCTCGGGGCGCTGGCAGTCGCGGCGGCGGCGCCCCAAGGCCGCATGCTGGTCGGCCTCGGCGACTCGTTCGCGATGCTCGATTCCCAGCTCCGCACGACCGCCGCGCCGGACCTCGCGATCCCCGCGGCGTCCACGGTCGCCGCGCTGAAGTGGCTCGCGGGCGACGAGTGGCTGGTCGAGACGTCGCGCGTCAACGATGGGGTGACCTCGGTCGCGCTCGTCGATGTCGCCGGACACAAGTCCGTGGTGGTCCGCGGCGGCATGCCGATGGTCCAGCACCTGATGCACGATCGCTCGACTCAGCTCGTCACGTTGTCGCTTGGCGACACGCCCGAGGTCCTGCGCTACGAGCCCGGCAAGCTCCGGATCGATCGTCTCGCGGCACTTCCCAAGGCCGCCGGGTTCGAGCGCGCGGAGCTCGTGCCGGTCGCGCCCGCGCTCGCCGGCGGCACGCAGCTCGTCGTCGTCCAGATGCACGAGCGGCTCACGCTTCGCTGGGTCCGCGATCCGCGCGTGCTCGATCAGGGCACGGTGGTCACGATCGATGGCTCGCTCGCCGGGGTCGATGCAGCGGCCCACGTGTTCGTGTGGCAGAACGATCCGCAAGGCATGCTCGAGCTCGCGGTGTTCCTCGACGGCAAACGGATCGCCAAGCTGCCCACCGATGGCCCGACCGCGCTGTGGCCTGATCCGAGGGGCAACCGCGTCGTCCAGGTCTCGCAGCGCAGCATCGCGCTGGTTGGCTTCGACGGCACCCGCCGCTGGGCCCGGGCCCTCCAGGGCGTCAGCGAGGCGCTCTGGCTCGAGGACGGCACGCTCGGCATCGTCAGCGTGTCGGGCATCGCACGTCTCGATCCGCTCACCGGCGACGTGCTCGCTGCGAGGTGCGGCTGGAAGTTCGGGCTCTCGCGCAAGCAGCACCCGCTCATCGGCCGGTTCGAGCCGATCTGCACGCAGCTGCGCTGACCCGCGCAGCTCAGCGCGCGACGCCGAGCTCGACGGTGGCCTGGTTGGTCATGATCACATACGGGCGATCCTCGAACGTGATGCCGCCCTTCCCATCGAACCGCTGGATCTGCAACAGGCCCATGCCGTAGCCCATCGGGCCCTGCGAGTAGTAGTGCAGCGACAGCTTGTACGGGCCCGCGCTCGCGGTGCCAGGGATGGCGAAGCACTCCGGGCCATACCCGGTCGTCACGTCGGCGTAGAGCTCACCGCCCGACCGCAACACCGGGTGCGCGTACCACGCCTGGTTCCCGTTCGCGTCCTCGATGTGGAAGTCGACGTCGTTCGCGTCGGTCTCCCAGTAGGCGATGAACCGGGTCGACGGTAAGGTTGCGATCTCGAGCGACCGCTTCGCGAGCTCGCCGAGGATCTGTTCGGACTTGCCGCCGTGCGCGAGGTACGCGGCCGCGATCATCCCGGCATCCTCGGCGAACACGCGCTCGGCGCCGCGGAACCGACCCGCGGGATACTTGTGGTCGATGGCCGCGAGGATCGCCGCGAACGCGCCCGCATGATCGGTGTCGCGCAGCAGGGCATAGGCGAGCAGGCGATGACCGGTGGCGTGATCCGGTCGATCGGCGACCGCGCGGCGATAGCTGTCGATCGCGAGCTTGCGGGCCCCGAGTCGCTCCAGTCGCTCGCCGGCGAACCGTCGGAAGTCGGCGCGCGCCGGATACAGATCGATGATCGAGCCGTAGGTTCGCGCAGCGCCGGGGAGGTCGGCGCGTGCCTCGAGCGACTCGCCGAGCGCGATCAGCGCGAGCACGTCGCCAGGAGCCTCGTCGCGCCACTTGCGAGCGACGGAATAGGCGTCGGCGAGACGGTGGGTGGCGATCGCCTGCATGACCAGGTCAAGCCGGCCGGAGAGTGCTGGCTTCGGATCGGCGGGCGGCTGCGGCCGCGGCGGCGGCGCCGGCGTGATCTGCACGGGCGCCACCGGAGCGGGCTCACTCGAGGGATCCGCTCGCCGGTACGTCATCGGGTAGCTGACCAGGACCTGTCCGGTAACCGGCCTCGGGAACTCGATGGCTCTGATGACAAGCGCGGCGCAGCTCGCGACGGCCGGATCGACGCCGGTCGCGGTCGCTCGCTCGACCGTGCCGTTGGCGTCGATCGTGAACTGGAGGGTCACCGTGCCTTCGAGGGTCGGCTTGCCGAGCAGCTCCTTCTCGTAGCAGTACTGGAGCTTCGCGACGTTGCGCTTGAGGTAGCGGCGGATCAGGGACTTGTCGAACGAGCCCTGCGTGGTGGGCGCACCGAGCGCAACGAGCGGAGCGTTGGTCCTGCGTCCGCGCATGACGCCCCAGCCGGAACCACCACCTCCGCTGCCGTAGCCCCTGCCGCTGCCGATCGTGTCGTAGCGTCCGCTCGCGCCCGGGCCGAACGCGGACCGCCCGAACCCGAATCCGGCGGGAGGATCGTCGCCGTTCAACCGGCCGTAGATCTGGTTGGCGTCCTCGATCCCGCTCGAGAAGTCGCCGGCGCCGGTCAGCGATGCGAGGCCATCCGAGCTCGACGTCGAGCTCGGGGCGTCGGGCCTTCCCATGGCGCCCTCGTCGAGCGCCATCGCGGTGCCGGGTCCGCCGCTCGCGTCCTCGTCGGGAGCGCGGGTCGGTGCTCGCGGCTCGCCGCTGGCGACAAACGTGCGGCGGGTCTGCTCGAGCCCGTGCGCGCCGACCACGAGGATGTCGGCGAGGGACGTGTGGTCGATGCCGTAGCGCGCGTAATCGGCCTCGCTCTCGAGCACGAGCATGGCGGTCTGGCTCGACACGACCCGCGCGGCGACCGAGCGCGTGCCGATCGTCTTGCGCAGCTGCCTGGCAAGGTCGGTGGTCGCGCCGGCGAGCTCGAGGCTGTGCTCGAGCTCCTCGATCTCGGCCTGTGCCACCGCGCGGTCGAGCAAGGCGGGCGCGGTCGCGACGAGCGAGACCGTGTTGCGCTCGCCGCCGACCACGACCTCGAGCGTCTGCACCGGTCGCGTCATCCGGGCGTACACCGTCACCGGCGTCCCCGGCCGCGCGGACGCGAGCTTGCGTGGAAACACCCACGTCGCGCCCGGCACGTCGATCGCCACGTCGAGTCGCACGGCCTCGCCAAGCCCGGTCACGACCGCCGGCACGTCGCGATCGAGATCGAACACGTCTCCGGTGCGCGGCAGCGCTCGGACCAGGGCCGCGGCGAGCCGGTCATCGCGGATCCCACCGGCGAGCACGACGTCGAGCCGATCGATCGGCAGCTTGCCGACCGCGGCGATGAGCTCGGGTGCAGGGCGACCGGCGGTGACCACACCGTCGGTGACCACCGCGACCCGACGATGCCTCGCCGCGCGCGCAAGCCAGTCGAGCGCTTGCCCGAGATCCGAGGCGCCCGCGGCCGAGCGCTCGACGAGTGCCGCGATCTGCGCGTCGCCGAAGTCGGCGGCCTGGCCCGCGAACACCAGGTGCGTCGCCTGATCGAACGCGACGACCTGGAGCTCGAGTGCTTCGCCGTAGCGCGTCCGCATCCCGGTCACGAGCTCGCGCACGCGATCGAGGTAATCCGCGAAGCCGAGGGCGCGCGACGCACTGGTATCGACGAGCAGAGTGATCGCCTGCACCGGATCTGCGGTCGCGGGACCTGCGACCGTGAACGCACCGGCGACGAGGGTTCCGGATGTGACGGCCACCGGCCCGGTCGTGGTGGCGACGAAGTCGCGGTCCGGCGCCCAGTTCCGCTCGTGGAGCTCGTGAAGCTCGCTCCCGACCTCGACGCGGATGTCGATGCGCTCGGTCTTCGCGAGGCCTTGCAGCGGCAGCCTGTACTCCCCGGCGAGCTCCTGGCTGTAGGAGATCACGAGGTGCTTGTCGGCCTTCGGCTCGATCGGGAACACGCGCGCGGTGAACTGGTTGCCGGCCGCCTTCTCGAGCAGCGCGGGATCCTGCCGGCGATGCAGGAAGTCCTCGTACGCCCGTCGTGCGAGCACTTTCTCGACGACCTCGGCCTCCTGCCACGCGCCCTCGCGCTCCATCGCGAACCGCGAGACCGCAGCCCGTGCGGGCAGGGTGAGGGCGAACGTGCCTTCGCGTCGTCGCGGCTCGGGGTTATGAAAGTAGAGGTGCAGCTCGGTGAACGCGAGCGGGCCCTCGATCACGGCCTTCACATCGGCCCGCACGAGCAGCAGGCCGCTGCCGTCCGACGCGGTCAGCGTCCACGGCGGGGCGACGCGGGTGGGAGCGCGGTGTACAGCGGGTGGCGCGAGCGCTGGCGGCCTCGAGATCGGCTCGGACGGCTGCGCGCATCCGGTCAGCCGGGCGGCGGACAGCAGGGCGATGGTCGGCAGGGCGAGCAGCAGGAGCTGGCGTGGCATCAGCGGCTCCGACACGCGAAGCCGCGCGCGAGTTCCACGGACCCGAGCGGCCGGCGCGTTGTCTCACCGCAGAGCGATCGGCCCGCGAGGGCTGGCCCCGATCACCACCGGCCGACGAGCAACGCGTTGGTCTGGAGCTGGAGCCGCGTGTCGTCGATGCCATCGAGCACCAGGTAGGCGGCGGTGTCGAGCGCGACGCTGAGCGGGCCGATGATCTTGGCGGTGATGCGGAGGCCGCCGCCCACGAGCGGGACGCGGGCATCGAGATCGCCGCCGAGCTCGGCATGGAGATCGAGGACGAGCAGGGGACGGGCGGCCGCGCCTTCATAGACCACACCGGCCATCACGAGGCCGCGATGATGGTCGTCGAACGCGCGCCAGGCGACCAGGCCGCCGAACCTGCTGCGTGGCTTGACGTCGACGACGATGTCGAACCGCACGCGATCGCCACCGTCGCCGGTGAGCACGAGCGAGCTGCCCACGCCGGCGGTCCCGTGGATCCCTCGCTCGGCGTATGCGGGGGCGTCGGCCAGCGCGAGCACGGTGAGCAGGAGGAACGGCTTCACGCGACCTCAGGTGATATCGATGCGTCCGGCGGTGCGCACGGACGTGCCGGGCTGTAGCTCGTGCGCCGCGAGGACCGCGATCCCCGGCAGCTCGGGCTCGAGCAAGGTGCGGAGATGACGGCGGACATCGCCGCTCGCGAGGATGACCGCGGGTCCGAGTCCGAGCTTGCCCTTCACCGCGGCAACGATGTCCTGGGCGATCGCCGGCTCGAGCGCGAGGATGGGGGTGCCATCGCGGCGGTCCACGGCACTGCGCACGGCATCCTCGATCATCGAATCGAGCGTGTAGACCGCGAGCTGGCCGCGGGGCGCCCACCGTGCGCTGATCTGTCGCCTGAGCTGACCACGCAGGTGCTCGACGAGGGCAGGGACTTCGCGGGCCGTGTAGCCGCCGGCGGGGAGCGGGGCGAGCGCGATCGTCTCGAGCACCCCGGCGAGGTCCTGGATCGGCACCTCCTCGCGGACCAGGGCGCGCAGCACCTCGGTGAGCACGGGAAGGCTGACGAGCTTCGGCACGACCTCGCGAACGAGGATCGGAGCCTGCGTGGCGGCACGCTCGACAAGGCTGGCGACTCGGTCGACGCCGAGCAGCTCGGGGACGATCGTGGCCACCGCGGCGGGCAGCTTCGCGCGCAAGCCTTCGAGATCTCCGGCGGCGAGCCAGGCGAGCACGGTGGTGTCGAGCGCGAGCGCGGCCTCGCCAGCAGCGAGCGTCGGATCGACCGTGACAGCGAGCGGCGGCACCGGGACGCCAGTCGTGGCTGTGGCCTGTGCCCGGAGCTCGCCGAGCGCGGCGTGGAGCTGCCCGAGCGGGATCAGCTGTCGCAGGGTGGGTGACAGGCGCAACGTGAGCCGCGGACCGCGCGCGGCGGCTGCCCCGGGCTCGTCGAGCACGTCGGCGACCCGCGGCTGGCTGCGCGCGGCGAGCCAGGCGAACACCGCGGCCACGAGGCCGAGCAGCAGGAACGGAGTGAGCGGCAGGCCGGGGACGAGCCCGAGCCCCACGAGCAACGCCGCGGCTGCTCCGAGCGCGCGTGGCTGACCGCCGAGCTGAGCGCCGAGATCCTCACCGAGCGCGCGATCGCCCGTGCTCGCGACCCGGGTGACGAGCAACCCCGAGGCGACGGCGACGAGCAGCGACGGGATCTGAGCGACGAGGCCCTCGCCGATCGAGAGCAGCGAGTAGGTGCGCACGGCCTCTCCGGCGGACATCCCGCGCGTGCCGATGCCAACGACGAGTCCGCCGATCAGGTTGATGATCACGATGACGATCGCCGCGACCGCATCACCCTTGACGAAGCGCATGGCGCCATCCATCGCGCCGTAGAGCTGCGACTCGCGCTCGAGGTCGGCGCGCCGGCGGCGTGCGGTCTCGCCGTCGATCGTGCCGGTGCGCAGCTCGGCGTCGATCGCCATCTGCTTACCTGGCATCGCGTCGAGCGCGAACCGGGCCGCGACCTCGGCGACCCGCTCGGCCCCGCGGGCCACGACGACGAGCTGGACGACGGTGATCACCGCGAACACGACGATGCCGACCACGAGGCTGCCCGCGACCACCGACGAGCCGAACGCGGCGACGACGTCACCCGCATCGGCATCGGCGAGGATCAGCCGGGTGGCCGAGACTTCGAGCCCGACCCGAAACAGGGTGGTGACGACGAGCAGGGTCGGGAACGACGCGAATCCGAGCGGCCGCTGCGAGAACACGGCGGCCATGAGCAGGCACACCGCCATCGCGATGTTCAGGGTCAGCAGGACGTCGAGCAGAGGTCGCGGCAACGGCACGATCAGCATCGCGACCACCGCGATCACGAGCGCCGCGATCGCGAGCTCGGCTACGCCTCGCTGCTTCCTCATGTCATCGTCTCATCGTCACGAGGGCTCGACCTCTTCGAGCTCGCTCGGATCGAGCTCGATCGCGTCGCTGTCGACGTTGTCGCTCGGCCCGCCGAGGTGGCGGATCAGCGACAGGTGGATCTGGCTGCGGATCATCCGCAATACGCTGTCCAGCTCGTCGGCGGGCAGCTTGAGCCGGCCGCGCAGGGTCTCGAGCGTCGAGCGCACCAGCAACTCCTTGGCCTTCTCGAGCCAGCGAAACGCGGTGACGCGGTGGACCCGGTAGATCGCGCCGATCTCATCGATGTTGAGGCCGTCGACGTGGTGGTAACGCAGCAACGTCTGCTCGCGCGCGCCGAGTTGCTGGAGGGCATCTCCGAACGCGGCCTTGAACTGCTCCGAGTACGTGCGCTTCATGTACTCGACCTCGGGATCGTCCTGCGCGATCGCGTGCTGCGCGATCAGGTGATCGTCGTCCACCAGGATCTCGCGCTTGCCCTTGCGGAGGTCGTTGAGGCAGGTCCGGACGGCGACCGAGCGGACCCACCGCCGGAGGTCGCCGCGCCCGCCGTACTCCGTGATCTTCCCAGCGCTCGTCGGGGTCCCGGCCGTGCCGCCGCCGACGAACAGCCGCTGGCGCACCAGCTGCTTGATGTCGGACAGCCGGGGCGGGCCGATCCGCATCCGCGCGAGCGCGATGTCGACCTCGCGCATGTAGTCGCGATCGAACGCGTTGATCGCGTGAGGGAGTTGCTTGGCGCAGCCGCAGGCGAGGTAAAGGTCGGCCGGGCGCAGCCCGTCGAGCGCCGCCTCGGCGAGCTCGATCGTGGCCTGGCGGCCGATGAACGACACGACATCCACCGCATCGACGGCGAGCTCGGGCCACGCCGCGCGGCCTTCGGCGACGATCGTCCAGAGCCGCCGGTCGAGGTCGGCGATCGCCTCGAGAGTGGGCCTGACCGCCGCGGGCGCGGCATCGAGGAACGGACGCACCAGGCTCGGCGTGGTCACCGGGACGGAGTAGGCCACTGGAGGAGGCGATTGGTCAAACGATCTCCCCTGCGCTACGCTCGGGATCGTCGGATGGAGCCTAATCGCAAGGTCCGAAAGCAGGGGCTCGAGCACTTCATCAAGTTCGTGCGCGAGCTGGCCTGTCCGTCGCCCCCGGCGATGTTCGAGGCGCTCCAGGAGCACGGCTACCGCGGGCAGGACCATGCCCGGCGCGCCCTCTGCCTGATGGCCTACCGCCACGTCAAGCGCGTCAAGCGCATCTACGTCGATGGCGTCGATCGCGCCGAGCTCCCCCGCAAGTCGAACTTCCTGTGCGTGGGCCCCACCGGGTCGGGCAAGACGTTCCTGGTCGAGACGTTGTTCGGGAAGATCCTGAAGCTCCCCACCGCCCTGGTCGACATCACGACGTACTCCGAGACCGGCTACGTCGGCCAGGACCCGTCGACGATCCTGACCCGCCTGCTCCACACCGCGGACGAGAACCCGATGCTCGCCTCGATCGGGATCGTCTGCCTCGACGAGTTCGACAAGATCGCCTCGGGCCAGAACAACGCGATCTTCGCTGGCGCCGGCACCACGAAGGACGTCACCGGGATGGGCGTCCAGCGCGAGCTCCTGAAGATGCTCGAGGCGAGCGAGGTGGTCGTGCCGCTCGACCTGACGCACAGCTCGTATGCCGACCACGTGGTCATGTCGACGGCCGACATCGCCTTCCTCGCCGCCGGAGCGTTCTCCGGATTCCAGCAGATCGCCCATCGCCGCGCGATGCGCGACCAGATCGGGTTCGGTCGCGATCAGGCGGCCGGCGGCGCGGATCCCGAGGCGATCGCGGTCGATTTCTCCGTCGAGCAGGTCGAGAACGTCGCGAACTTTCAGGCCTACGGCTTCTTGCCCGAGCTGGTGGCGCGGTTCACCCGGGTCGTCCCGTTCAAGGCGCTCGACACCGACACGCTGAAGGACATCCTGCGCTGTGACGTCGTCCAGCGGATGACCCGCGAGTTCAAGCTCGAAGGCTACGACCTGGCGATCGACGAGGATGTCCTCGATCACATCGTCCAGGATGCGCTCCGCCGCGAGACCGGCGCGCGTGGCCTGGCCTCGACCCTGACCCGTCACCTCGAGGATGTGGCGTTCGGGGCGTTCGGCATCGACAAGGCGGGGGCCGTGCACGTCGTGCTGCGCGACGACGACATCGCGGTCGAGCTCGAATAGCGAGCATTCCCGCGGCGTTCTCTCGGTGGACGTTCCGTGTTACGTCCCTGGAGCAGTATGGACAAGATCGTCGTCGAAGGTGGTTCGCGGCTGGTCGGTAGGATTCCGATCAGCGGGGCCAAGAATGCGGCCTTGCCGCTGCTGGCAGCCTCCCTCCTGTCGACCGGCACGACGACCTGGAAGAACGTCCCGCAGCTCGCCGACGTCCGCACCATGGCCAAGCTGCTCCGGATGCTCGGCTGGAACGTCGACGGCACGAAGACGCTCGCGATCACGGCTCCCGAGGGCAAGAACCGCAAGAAGCTCAAGCTCGAGGCACCGTACGAGCTCGTCAAGACGATGCGCGCGAGCGTGCTGGTGCTCGGCCCACTCGTCGCGCGCTACGGCAAGGCGAGGGTGTCGATGCCGGGCGGCTGCGCGATCGGCGCGCGCCCGATCGATCAGCACCTCAAGGGCCTGCAGGCGATGGGGGCCAAGGTCACGCTCGAGCACGGCTATGTCGAGGTCGAGTGCAAGCGGCTGCGCGGCGCGATGATCAACCTCGACGTCCCCACCGTGACCGGCTGCGAGAATCTGATGATGGCGGCGTCGCTCGCGAAGGGCCGCACCGTGATCGAGAACGCGGCGCGCGAGCCCGAGATCGAGGAGCTCGCGCTCGTGCTCAACAAGATGGGCGCGAAGATCCAGGGCGCGGGGACCGCGATCATCACGATCGAGGGCGTCGACGAGCTGTCGCCGATCGAGCACTCGATCATCCCCGATCGGATCGAGGCCGGGACGTTCGCGGTGGCCGCGGCGATGACCCGCGGGGACGTGCTGCTCGAAGGGGCACGGCCCGAGCACCTCGACGCGGTGATCGCCAAGCTGCGCGCCTCGGGCGTGACGGTCGTGGCCGAGGCCGGCGGGATGCGCGTGCGAGGCGGCGGTGACATCCAGGCCGTCGACATCATCACCCAGCCGCACCCCGGCTTTCCGACCGACATGCAGGCCCAGTTCATGGTGCTCGCCTGCATGGCGAAGGGGCAGTCCGTGATCAAGGAGATGATCTTCGAGAACCGCTACATGCACGTCCCCGAGCTCGGGCGGATGGGCGCGGACATCACGGTGAACGGCCGGGTCGCCGTGGTGCGCGGCGACAAGTCGAAGCTGACCGGCGCGTCGGTGATGGCGACCGATCTCCGGGCGTCGGCGAGCCTCGTGCTCGCCGGGCTGGTCGCGGCGGGCAAGACCGAGGTGTTGCGCGTCTACCACCTCGATCGCGGCTACGAGACGATCGAGAAGAAGCTGCGTGCGGTCGGTGCCAAGATCAAGCGCGTGAAGGAAGCGTAACGGAAGATGACCCGTCCGATGATCCTCGCGCTTCCCAAGGGCCGCATCCTCGAAGAGACGGCGGCGGTGTTCGCGCGCGCGGGCTACGACCTGTCGCCGGTGTTTGCGGACGGGCGGCGCCTGGTCCACGAGTGCGGCCCGTTCCGCGTGCTGGTGCTGCGCAGCTCGGACGTCCCGACCTACGTCGCGCATGGTGCGGCCGATGCAGGTGTGGTCGGTAGCGATGTGCTCGACGAGGAGGGCCGGGAGCTGTTCGAGCCGATCGACCTCGCGATCGGGCGGTGCCGGATGATCGTGGCCGAGCGCGCCGAGCACCGGATCGACGAGCGTACCCATTCGCACCTGCGGATCGCGACCAAGTACCCGCGGACGACGCGGGCGTACCTCCACCGCAAGGGCATCACGGCCGAGGTGATCGAGCTGTCCGGCGCGATCGAGCTCGGGCCGCTGACAGGCCTGTGCGACCGCATCGTCGACATCACCCAGACGGGCGAGACGCTGCGCCAGAACGGGCTGGTCGAGATCGACACGATCGCGCAGATCAGCTCACGGTTCGTCGTCAATCCGGCGCGCCTGAAGCTCGATGGGGACCGGCTCGGCGGCTTGATCGACGCGCTCGAGCGCGCCGTGTCCTGAACCCCAATTCTGCGGGTCTGCCATCGGCTCGGCGAACTGATCCCGATGGACCTGTCGCCGCGCCGATCCGCGTGTACACTCGTCGGTGAGGTGTCCTCCGATCTTCGTCCGTTCGTCGCCGAGGAGATCCGGCTCCACCCGCGAGTGGCCTACCAGGGCCTCTTGTCGGAGGAAGGCGCCGCGACGCGTGTGGCGGCCGCGCTCCCCGCGCTCTCCCGGTTCCGCCATGACTACGCGGGGGCGATCTCGGTCGTCGACTGGGACCACCGTCTGCCGTCGCAGAACCTCATCCTTCGCGTCTACGGCTACTACGGCGAGGACACCCTCGATGCCGGCTACGAGGCGTTCGATGACCGGCTCGAGCAGATCGCCGAGCGCGACAAGTACCCGGAGTTCGACGTGCCCGACTTCGACGGCCTCGCCGCCGACGAGGCCTACGAGATCGAATTGTCCCCGACTGGCCAGATCGGGCGCTGCCGGCTGACCTCGGCGTGGCGGCGCACCGTGGCCTCCCGGGATGCGGTGGGCGCGGTGGGGCTGGTGCAGACCTCCGACGAGT
>JAGSPR010000160.1 GCA_018262455.1 Deltaproteobacteria bacterium
GATCGCGATCAGATCGTCGCGCAGGATCTGCCGCCGCAGGTGCTCGCCGTCGCCGCACCCGCCCGCTCGCGAAACTCCGCTCCGACCCCGCCCCTTGGCTCCGCGATCTCGAGCGCGGCTTCGATGCCCCCCGGGGGGCCGGATCCGAGCCTCGCGCGGCCCGTCGTGCCGCTGGCGATCATCGAACCGTCCCCACCGCACGCGCTGGCAAGCAAGCCCGCTCCTGCGGCGAAGTCACTTCGCGAGCTCGAGAAGGCAGGCATCCTCGCCGCGCTCGTCGCCACCAACGGCAACAAGGCCCAGGCCGCCGCGATCCTCGAGATCGACCGCTCGACGCTCTACAAGAAGCTCAAGGACTACGAGATCGACAGCTGACCGAGGCGCTACGGGTTCTTGCGCGGACGGCCGCGCTTGCGCGGCGCATCGCTGTTGCTGCCGAAATCGAGCTCCTCTGCGAACCGCTCCTCCACGAGGTCGTCGACCGACGTGTGCATGGAATCCAAGCGGCGCAGCTCTTCGCGGGTGAACTCGGCGAACGAAGTATAAGTACGTGGAATCCCAGCTGACATTGGTGCTCCTTCGAAGGACATGCCCACATGTCCTACATCTGGCTACAACGTATGTGAGATTCGTATCGGCACCAAATTTTTTCGCTCGGTTACGTCAAACACGCCGCTCACAGGGACGCCTGAAGCGGCGGCCCCCGTCGAGAAATCGCGATCGTCATAGCCGGGTGCTACGTCTGCTCCATGACCCGGATCATCGCGGTCGCTAATCAAAAAGGTGGCGTGGGCAAGACCACCACCGCGATCAACCTCGCGGCATCGGTGGCTTCTCGCGGATACCGCGTGCTGCTCGTCGATTTCGACCCACAGGGCAACGCGTCCTCGGGCGTCGGCTACTCGCGGGACCGCGTGGAGCTCACGATCTACGACGCGCTCCTGGGCGAAGTCGCGATCGACGACGTCGTCCGGCCAACGGACATCACGACCCTGTTCGTGATTCCCGCGAACACCGACCTGGTCGGCGCCGAGATCGAGCTGATCTCGGAAGACCGCCGAGAGCGCTTTCTCGCCGATGCTCTCGCTCCGATCGCCTCGCAGTACGATTACATCGTGATCGATTGCCCGCCGTCGCTCGGGCTGCTCACGTTGAACGCGTTGGTCGCAGCGGACAGCGTGGTCATCCCGATGCAGGCCGAGTACTTCGCGCTCGAAGGACTCTCGGCGCTGAGCTCCACGATCGAGAAGGTGAAGGCCGCGTACAACCCGCGCCTCACCATCGACGGCGTGCTGTTCACGATGTACGACGCGCGGCTGTCGGTCGCGAACCAGGTCAAGGCTGAGGTCGAGAAGTTCTTCGGCGGGAAGGTGTTCGCGGAGAGCATCCCGCGCAACGTGCGGTTGTCCGAGGCGCCCAGCCACGGCAAGCCCTGCTTGCTGTACGACCTGCGCTGCCCCGGCACCAAGAGCTACCTCGCGATGGCCGACGAGTTCCTCGACCGCACGTTGATCCTCGACGCCCCGGCGAGGCCGGCGGCGTGACGCCCGACGATCTTGGGCCGAACCAAGGTAGATAGATGGAGATGGCAGACAGCAAGAAGCGTGGGCTCGGCCGTGGCCTCGGCGCGCTGATGGGGCCGCCATCGGCGCTCGGGAGCCAACCCGCACCTAGCCGTGGCGGCGGACCCGAGGCCTTCGCGCCCGCGACCGTGCCGATGGCGAAGCCTCGGACGTACTTCCACGCCGGGATCGAGGACCTCTACCCGAGTCCCGAGCAGCCGCGGCGCCGGTTCGACGAGACCAAGCTCGGCGAGCTCGCCGACTCGATGAAGGCCCACGGCATCATCGTGCCGCTCGTCGTGCGTCCCCGGCCAAACGGCGGATACTTCCTGATCGCCGGCGAGCGCCGGTGGCGGGCAGCCCAGCGCGCCGGTCTGCACGAGGTCCCGGTCGTCGTACAGGATGTCGAAGAAGCGACCGCGCTCGAGCGCGCCCTCGTCGAGAACCTCCAGCGCGCCGACCTGGGCCCACTCGAAGAAGCCGCGGCCTATCAACGGCTGGTCGACGAGTACGCGCTGACGCAGGACCAGATCGCGGAACGGATCGGCAAGGATCGCAGCACGATCGCGAATGCGATCCGGCTGCTCAAGCTGCCAGCTCCAGTACGCCAGCTCGTGGAAGACGAGAAGCTCTCGATGGGCCACGCCCGCGCTCTCCTCGGCCTCGACGAGTCCGCGGCGATCGAGCGCGCGGCCCGCTCGGTCGTCGAGAAGCAACTCTCGGTGCGCGCTACCGAAGCCCTTGTCAAGAAGACCAAGTCGCCGGCTCCGGAACGGCCTGCCAAGGTCACCGGCAAGTCGGCGTCGGTCCGCGACCTCGAAGAGCGGCTCACCCGCTCACTCGGCGGACCTGTGACCATCACCGAAGACGAGCCCGGCAAGGCCGGCCGGGTCGAGATCCGCTACATGGATCTCGACCATCTCGAGCGCCTACTCGACCGCTTGCTCTGACGCTTGCCCTGAGCGCCGTCACGGCACCCACGCGACGTGGCGAGTGTGCACAGTTCGTACGCCCCACACGGCATCGAGTTTGGAGCGCGCATCTGCCCTGTGGTCCGTGATACTGACACGCAAGCATGGCGGATCGTGAACACGAGCGGATGCCGTACTCGGTGCAGGCCGAGTTCCGCACCCCCTCGTCGTTTCTCGTCGCCTACTCGGTGAATCTCTCGCGTGGCGGGCTGTTTCTCGAGACCGACGCGGACATCCCGACCGGTGCGCAGGTGACCGTCGATCTCGACATCCCGACGATCGGCCAGGTCAGCCTCAACGGGATGGTGTCGTGGCGACGTGGCATCGAGCGCAACGAAGGCGAGCCCGAAAAGCCCCCTGGCATCGGGATCGAGTTCCAGGACATCGCCCCGCAGCTCGGCGAGGTGATCGATCGGCTCGTGTCCGGCTTCCACGGCGTCCAGATCCTCGTGCTCTCCGGCGACCGCCAGGACCGGACCACGCTCGCGCGCTCGATCAAGTCGATCATCAGCACCGCCGAGGTCATGCAAGCGGCGGACGCGAACGTCGCGATGACGCTGATGTCGAGCGAGATCGACCTCGCGGTGATCGATGTCGACTTCGATGTCGAGGGCGGGCTCGCGGCGCTGCGGGCGGCCAAGACGCAGTCCCCACCTGTCCCGACCGTCGCCCTCACGATGAACAACAAGCTGCGCGAGCACGCGCGGGCAGCGGGGGCCGACGAGGTCGCGACGAACCCGCCCCCGTTCGCCGAGCTCCAGGTCGTGCTCGTGCGCGCGCTGGCGAAGCCGACGTCGGTGCGCGGCTCCGTCCCGACGTGACCGCCGCGACCGCGTGAATCTGCTAGCCGCGGCGACGGCGCGCCGCTTCGACGGTGTTCTCGAGCAGGCACGCGATCGTCATCGGCCCCACCCCACCTGGCACCGGGGTGATCGCGCGCGCTCGCTCGGCGGCGGCGGCAAACGCGACGTCGCCCACGAGCTTGCCGGACGCGGTCCGGTTGATGCCGACGTCGAGCACGATCGCGCCTTGTTTGATCCAGTCGCCCTGCACCATCTCGGGGCGGCCGATCGCGGCAACGACGATGTCAGCGCGACGAACCTCGTCCGCGAGATCGCGCGTCTTCGAATGACACATCGTGACGGTCGCGTTGGCGTTCGCGAGCAGCAACGCGATCGGCTTGCCGACCAGCACGCTGCGCCCCAGCACCACGGCGCGTGCACCCACGACCTCCGCATTGACCTCCCGAAGCAGCCGCATGCATCCCTTCGGCGTGCACGGCGCGAACACGGGGCGCCCCTGTGCGAGGTAGCCGAGGTTCGTCGGGTGGAGCCCGTCGACGTCCTTCGCGGGATCGAGCGCGCGGATGATCGCGTCGCTATCGAGGTGCGCCGGGAGCGGCAGCTGGACGAGGATGCCGTCCACCACTGGGTCGCGATTGAGCGCATCGACGAGTGCCGCGAGCTCCGCCTGCGTCGTGGTCCCGGGCAGCTTGTGGTCGCGCACCGCAACGTTGGCCTCTTGGGCCGCCTTCGTCTTGCTTCGCACGTAGACCGCGGATGCGGGATCATCGCCGACGAGCACCACCGCGAGCGTGGGCGCGATGCCGCGCCCGCGCAGCTCGGTCGCAGTGACCGCGACCTCGGCCCGTAGCCGGCCGGCGATCTGTTTGCCGTCGATCAGCTCCGCGGTCACGGCATGCTCGAGGCGACCGACTTTGTCGAGGACCCTCCGCTCGAAGAGCCCGTGCCCGACGAGCCGCCGGTGGTGCCACCTCCCGACGAGCCGCTGCTGCCGCTCGACGCCCCGCCACCGCCGCTGCCACCCGACGAGCCCCCGCTGGGCTCGGCCTTGGCAGCTGGCTTCTCGGCCGCCGCCGCCGGCTTGTCCGTGGACGCCGGCTTGTCGGTGGTGGTGCTCGCACTCGAGCCGCCCGAGCTCTCCGACTTGTCTCCGGGCTTGGCCGAGGCGTACAGGTCCTTGTACCAGCCGCCGCCCTTGAGCTGGAATGCGGTGCGAGAGATCAGCCGTTCGAGCTCGTCCTTACCGCACGCCTCGCATGTGGTCTTCTCGGGCTCGCTCATCCGCTGCTGGTACTCGAACTCGCGGTGACAGGCTTTGCATTGATACTCGTAAACAGGCATTGGGGGACTTACTCCTCGATCAGAGACACGATGCGCACGCCAAGCTCGCCGTCAACATCCACGAGCTCACCCTGCCCTAGCAACCGGTTACCGACCCGGATGTCGTACGGACCCGCAAGAGGCCGGCCGAGCGAGATGATCTGACCGACCGCGAGGTTCGCGATCTGGCGAAGACTCAGGTGCGTGGTCCCCAGCTGAACGGTCAGCTCGAGGTGCGCATCGTCAGGCAACGCCATGTCGTGCCGAACATAGCCGGTCGTGACCGTCGCCTCTACAGCATCCGGCAGCGCCGAGACTCCCAGCATGCCGTCGCCGATGACGAGCCCGATCCCCCAGGCGTCGGGAACACTCGGATACAGCCGGTCGACCACCACGACATCACGGGGCGCGAGCTTGTGCGCCGCCTCACGCGATAAGGGACATCGCGCCAGCACCAGCGGCAGCGCGAACCGCCATCCGGGGATCGGCCGCTCAGGCGGGGTCCGGACCTCGAGCTCGCGAGGACACCAGGCGACGACGGTCATCGCCCCGAGGGTGCCCGAGCCGAGCGGCTCGATCGCCAGCTCGAGCGGAAGAAGCCCGCCGCTCGCTTCCCAGGAGGCGACGGTGTCCATTGGCGACCCGGCGAGCGGCCACACCTCGGCGGTCGACCCGAGATCCTCGATCGCCGCGGCGATTGCGAGCGCCCAGATGGCGTGCTCCGCGGTCGTCAACGGCCTCGGCGCTTCGAGCTCGGCCGGTCCACCGAGCAGGCGCTGCGCGAGCCTCCGGACGGCGCGGGCCGAAGCCGCGAGCAGGATCGACAATCCGCCGGTCCGCACCTCGGCGACCGCCGCATGGGGATCGAATGGCCCGGGGTAGGCGCCGACGAGCCGCGCCCGCATGGGCCCGCCCACCAGCTTCGCGGTCTGGACGGCGAGCGGTCGCGCGACGATCCAGCGCGCGATCGCCGACTCGAATGCGGCCTGGCGGCCGGTGAGCCGGCGCACGCGCTCGAACGGAAACGGCGAAAAATTGGGCTTGGGGGATAGCACTGGTACGCTCTTATCCTACATCCGACTACCTGACCTCGGCTTGACGAAAAGGATCCCACAGTGAACGAGCGCCGACTTGGCTTCCGGATTCCGTACGAGACCATGGTGACCTCGTACGTCCACGATCGGCCCATCCGGGGGCTGACCTCCAACCTGTCGGACACGGGCATCAACATGTCCGCGATCTCGATGCTTGCGCCACCGCCGGGGCTTGTCGTCGGACTCGAGCTCGAGATCCCGGGTATCGACGAGTCGATCTGGGCGTCCGGCCAGATCTGCTACCGCAAGGACGATCGAATGGCCTCGGGGCTCGGCGTTCGATTCCTCGCGATGGCACGCAGTCAAGCGCGCACGGTCCGCGACTTCTGTATCGAGATGCGACGCAAGAACCTGGGAACCATCCTGGCCCGGATTCGCGCAGCGTCTTAGGCGCTTTTCTCGACGGGCGCCCCGAGGATCAACGGCTATGATCATCGAGGATGAGGCGCCTCCGATTTCTGCTCGCCGTTTCGCTCGCCACTGCGTCGTTGCCCTCGGTCACCAGCGCTGCACCGGATGACTGGGGCGTCCAGCGGGACCCGTTCGATCGCAAGGTCATCGGAACGTACAAGGCGATCCTCGTGCGCAACCCGCACGACGCTGCGGCGCTCGCGAAGCTGCTCGAGCTCTATCGACGGTATCGCACGGTCGATCTTCTGAAAGAAGAGTACGGCAAGGTGCTCGAGAAACAGGCCGATGACTGGGCGACGCTCGTCGTGCTCGGTCACCTTCACCGCAAGACTGGCGACGATCCGCGTGCCCTCGAGATGTGGGGACGGGCGGTCGCCAAGGTCGACACCGACGCCGCTACCTGGCTCGCGATCGGCGAGATCCACAAGGCGAGCGGCAAGAACAAAGACGCTCGCGCCGCGTACGAGAAGGCCCTCGCCCTCTCCACGGCGAAGGACATGAAGAAGAAGGCGCTGCGTGCGCTCGCCGATCTAGCGCTCGCCACCTCCGACATCGACGCAGCCAACGGCTACTTCAAGCAGTTCCTCGACCTCGATCCGAAGAATGCCTCGCTCTGGATCGAGCGTGGCGACGCGATGCTTGCCGCCGGCAAACGCGACATCGCACTCGAGAGCTACTCGGCCGCCGAGAAGCTGCTCGGCGGCGATCCTTCGAAGCGCATCGAGGTCGTCGCCCGGCGCGGCCAGGCCCTCGAGGGCATGGGCAACGACGACGGAGCCGTCACCGAATACCGCCGCGCGATCAAGCTGGCCCCGAAGGGCTACTACCTCGAGGTCGAGCTCACCGGCCGGATCATCGATATCTATCGCCGCAAGCAGGCGCTGCCGGCGTTGCTCGCGCAGTACGAGAAGGAGTGGCCCGAAGGCGCGCGCGGTCACTTCGAATGGTCCACGCTCGGCAAGCTCTACGAGGAGACCGGCGCGCAGGACAAGGCGATCACGGCGCTCAAGAAGGCGGTCGCCAAGGCCGCGTGGGAGCTCGACACCCAGCGCCGGCTGATCGCGCTGCTGCAGAACTCCGGCAAGGACGACGAGGCGCTCGCGCAGTACGAGGCTGTGGTGCGGGTCGCCCCCGGGGAGGCGCGGTTCCAGCTCGATCTCGCCGACCGCTATCAGGGCCGGGGCCAGGAGAAGAAGGCACTCGAGGTGCTCGCCCGCCTGCAGGCGCGCTTCCCGAGCGATGCCGGCGTGCTGTCGGCGATCGCGGATCTCTACCAGCGCTGGGGCAAGGAGGACCTCGCGATCGCGCAGTACGAGCGCCTGGCGAAGCTCGAGCCTGACGACCCGGGCCATCTCGTCACGCTCGGCGAGCAGTACTGGCAGAAGCAGGACAAGGTCCGGGCGCTCACGACCTGGAAGCGGCTGGTGATGAGTGGCAAGGCCAGCGGCTTCGCGAAGCTCGGCGAGGTGATGCAAGAGCACAACATGCCGACCGATGCGCTCGCGAACTACGGCAAGGCGATCAAGCTCGACGACAAGAACGCGGAGTTCCACAAGGGCCGCGCCGCGGTCTACGAGAGCCAGAAGAACTTCCAGGACGCGGTGAACGACTGGGAGAAGGTGCTCGCGCTGCTCGGCAACAAGTCCACCGATCGCTCGGCCAGGCGCGATGCGCGCCGGCGCTATGTCTCGATCATCACGCGGTGGGGCGCCAAGGAGCAGCAGTACAAGAAGAAGTGGACCGACGGGTTCGCCGCCGGTAGCGACATCGAGTCCGGCTACCTGCTCGTCGAGTACTACGGCAAGCGTCACGAGAAGGACCAGCCGACCAGGACGCTCGAGCTGCTCCACAAGAAGGCCCCCGACGATCAGGAGGTCGTGCTCGATCTGGTGAAGTCCTACAAGGACGCGCGCCGGTTCGACGAGGCGATCGCGCTCTTGCTCGAGCTTGCGAAGGCAGCGCCGAGCCGCGAGCGCGAGGTCTACAACCAGATCGCGGACATCAAGATCGCCGCCCGCAAGGATAACGAGGCGACCGAGTGGCGGATGAAGGCGGTCGCGAAGAACCCGCTCGATCCAGCCGGCTACGAGCATCTAGCCGAAGGCTTCGTCGCGATGCAGCAGTTCGCCGAGGCGATCACGGCATACGAGAAGGTACTTCAGCTCGATCCCCGTAATTCCAAAGCGCTGTTCGCGCTGGCCCAGCTCCACATCCAGGGCGGCAGCCCGGCCAAGGCCGCCGAGTTGCTGCGCGGTGTCCTGCGGACGGCCAGCGACGACGAGGTCGTGGGCCGCGCAGGTCGCGATGCGATCGATCTCGAGGAGATGACCGACACGCTCGGCGAGCTCGAGAAGGTGCTGTCGCCGCTGTCGTTCATGATGGCGCACAAGCCCGTCTACCGACACGTGCTCGTGGATCTGTACCTGCGCTACGTGCCGAGGCTCGTCGAGCGCGAACGCCATGGCAACGAGGAGATCCGCAAGGCCGCCCGCGCCGAGCTGACGCGGATCGGCGGCCACGGCCTGCAGCCGCTACTCGAGGCGCTGCGCGACGAGAAGGACGTGACCCAACAGCGCGTCGCGGTGGCCGTGCTCGGACACCTCGGCAACAAGGGTGCCGCCGCGCCGCTCGTCCACATGGCGCGCCAGGAGCCGCCGAAGGACGCACGCCACATCGGCACGCTCGCCGAGTCGCTGGATCGCGAGGTCCGCGTCGACGCGCTCGTCGCTGCTGGCCGACTCGGCGATCCGAAAGTGCTCGTCGACGTGCTGCCGCTGATGGATCACCCCGAGGTCGCGATGCGCGAGGCCGCAACGTTCACGCTCGGTCGCTCCGGCGATCGCCGCGCGATCCCGGCGCTGCTCAAGGCGCTCACGGACCGCAGGCCTTCGGTGCAGACCCTCGCGTGTCTGGGGCTCGCCCAGATCGACGATCCGCGTGTTGCGCCCGTCCTGATCTCGACGCTCAATGATGCGCGCAAGGAAGATTCGACCCGTGCCGCCTGCGCGTACGCGATCGGTGCGCGGCATGCGAATGCGGGGATCCCCGCCCTGCTCGGCGCGCTCACCGATAACCGCGGGGAAGCCCAGCGCCTCGCCGCCTGGTCGCTCGGACAGCTTGGCGATCCCAAGACCCTCGGCCCGCTGATCCGGGCCTACTTCGCGCGCGCGGGTCGGTCCTCGGATGAGCTCGTGTGGGCTATCGGTCGCGTCAGCGGCACCGGCCTCGCGCCGGCACCCGCCGGTCTGCTCGGGGACTATCCGCTCGGTCGCGGGAAGTACGATCCGATCGCCGCCGTGGCCGCTCTCCCCGGCGCGCTCCCGCAACCGCCGATGCCCGGCAAGCTGGTCATCGACCACGCCGATGACATCTCGCGCGGACTGCTCGATGCGCTCGGCGAGCACCGCGATGTCGTGGTGTCGGTGCTGAGCGATCTCGATAACGGGCCAGCGCAGCTGTCCCTGGGTTCGCTGGCTTCCGCGGGCACCGCGACCGATCCCAGGGT
This sequence comes from Deltaproteobacteria bacterium, assembly GCA_018262455.1. The sequence continues at coordinate 9,667 of JAGSPR010000160.1, forward strand.
CAACGCGACGCTCACGAAGATCGCCGAAATCATCGCGCCTGCAATCTATGCGCAGCTCGCGAGCGAGGATCCGAAGGTCCGTAGCCTCGCGATCTCGGTCGTCGCCAAGCTCGAAGGCGGCAAGGTCAAAGGGGCCGACGAGGCGGTCGCCAAGGCGCTCGCCGACCCCGCCGATCAGGTGCGTGCATCTGCCATGAACTCGGTCGCGGTGATCGCGCAGCGCCGAGGGAAGCCGCCCATCGAGCTGGTGACGGCCCTCGTCAAGACGCTCGCGAGCGGAGCCTGGGCAGACCGCCGGGGTGCGGCGTTTGCTCTCGGCAAGCTGGGCGCCGCCGGCGATCCCGGAGCGCTCGTGCGGGCAGCAGGGGACTCTTCGAGCTTCGTACGCGAGGCCATCGCCAGCGCCCTCGCCACGGCGCCCACCGCCGGTTCGGTCGAAGCGCTGCTGAAGCTCTCGCGGGACGAGGTTCCGCAGGTCCGGGCTGCCGCGGCCCACACGCTCGGCAGCGTGAAGGACGATCGCGCCCAGAAGCGGCGTGGCGAGCTGGCGACCGATCCGGATCCGATCGTCCGTCAGGCCGCCGGCGCTTGATCTTGACCGACCAGCGAGTCCCGGCACAGGGCGCCCTGGGAGGAAATCGTATGTATGTTGCATGCGCCCGCCTCGCCCAGGAACGATAGAACACGATCGAATGCGGCTCGTATGGCCTCTCGGGGAGGGGGACTACTCCGATCCGAGCGAGATTGGTGAATCAGCTCGGGCCCGTTCTTTGACGCCCTGTTTCGTAAGGGGGTAGAATTTCACACCGATGGATGTGGGCCTGGTCTGCGACGCGTGCAGCGCGTTGACCCCGATCGGGGTGCCGCAATGTAAGCGGTGCGGAGCTGCGGTCGCGCTGGATCCGCGACCGCGGAACGCCAGCATGCCGCCCCCCTCCACCGAGGAAACCGAGTGTGGCAAGTGCGGCATGCGCGTCGCCGGCGGCACTCGGTTCTGTCCCAACTGCGGCGCGCGACTCACCGTGATGGAGCGCTTCGATGTCGACACGCAGGTCGGCCCACGGCCATCGAAGCCCCCGCCTGTGGTGCCGACTTCCACGCCGGCCCCGGCGGGCAAGGCCGGACGTAACACCTTGTTCTTCGGCGGCGCTGTGCAGTCCGCGCGCGCGAAGCTCACGCTGATCCGCGGTGACGGCGAAGACGGCGTGTCGTTCATGCTCGCAGGGCAAGAGCACAGCGCGGGGCGCGGCGAGTGCCCGATCTCGTTTCCCGACGATCCATTCCTCTCCCCGACTCACGCGAACTTCCTCTACCGCGACAGCCAGCTCGTCGTGCGGGACGAGCAGTCGCTCAACGGCGTGTTCGTGCGGATCAGCGGCGGTGCCGACCTCGCCTCGGGCGCGACCGTGCTCGTCGGCGAGCAGGTCCTGACGGTGCGGCCCGCGCCTGTCCCCGAGGACGTGCCGGATGTGCAAGGCACGTACTTCTCAGCCAGCGTCCAGCGTCCGGCATCGCTCGAGATTCGCCAGAACCTGCGCGGCGGCGAGCCCGGGTGGGTGTTTCGGCCAGAGGGCGCCGTGGTCACCATCGGCCGCGAGGGGAATGACATCAACTTCCCCGAAGACCCGTTCATCTCCGGCCATCACGCCGAACTGCGGCTAGCCAATGGCGTGCTATCGGTTACCGATCTAGGGTCGCGCAACGGGACGTTCATCCGAATCAATGGAGAGCGAGCGTTGCGGCACGGCGACTACGTGTTCTTGGGCCAGCAGCTCCTTCGCGTTGAAATCGTCTGAGAGGGACCATGACCGTCTGTAATCGTTGCAGCAAAGAAAACCAGGATCACTACAAGTTCTGCCTCGGATGCGGGGCTGAGCTCACGGCTGCACCGAAGCCGGGCGGTGGTGACGTGGGGATGATGAAGACGATGATGGCCGACCCGATCCCTGGATTTGTCCCTCAAGCGGGTCCCCCGATGGGTGGGCCGATGGGTGGGCCGATGGGTGGGCCGATGGGGCCTGGCCCGATGGCCCCGCCACCCATGGGTCCGCCGATGGGCCCGGGCCCGGGTCGAGGCCCGTCCGCCGCGATGCCCCAATCTGCCCCGCCCCGCGGCAATACCGGCGCGATGCCCGGCATGCCGCCGTCGGGTCCGCTCGGTGGCGGGATGCCTCCGCCGATGGGACCGCCGCCCGGGGTTCCCGGGTTCTCGCCCGGGTTCGCACCGCCGCCAGCTGCCGCGGCCGGGATGAGGCGGTGTCCGTCGTGCAGTAGCGATGTGCCCCCTTCGTTTCGGTTCTGTGGAACGTGTGGCTTCCGCATGGACGAGGGTTCGGCGCCGATGCCGATGCCGATGCCGATGGCCCCATCGGGTCCAGCAATGGGCGTCCAGCCACAGCGTGCGCGGCTATCGATGACCTTGATCCGGCCCGATGGCAGCGAAGGCGGCACCCACGATCTGCGGCCGGGCGAGAACAAGCTGGGCCGCAGTTTCGGACCCGTGTTCGAGAACGATGGCTATCTGTCCCCGATTCATGCGCAGCTCGACATCCGCGGCTCGAACGCCGTGGTCCGTGACCTCGACAGCCTCAACGGCGTGTTCGTGAAGATGACGCAGGAGGAGGAGCTGACGAACGGCCAGATCCTGCGGATCGGCCAGGAGCTCCTGCGTTTCGAGCTCATCGCGGCTCCCGAACCCACGGCGGACGGCACCGAGCTCATGGGCAGCCCGAACCCGGGTTACTGGGGCAAGCTGACTGTGATCATCGGTCGCGACATCACCGGTGCAGCCTTCCCCCTGCTCGGTGATACCTGCACGCTCGGCCGTGAGCGGGGCGATATCAACTTCCCTGATGATGGCTATGTCTCGGGGCTCCACGCACGAGTGATCCTGCGCGAGGGCCGCGTGGTCCTCGTCGATCTCGGCAGCTCCAACGGCACCTTCATCAAGGTGAACGGCGAGCGAGCGGTTGGCCACGAGTCGTTCGTGCTGCTCGGCCAGCAGCTATTCCGGCTGAACTTGGCCTGACGGACGGAGTCGGAGTCAGGCGCGACGCGCTACTTCTTCTTCGGATCGCGCGCCTTGTTGGTATTCAGATCGTCGATCGAAGGACCAGTGTCGTCCTTGTCGACGAACGTGAACGCGTTCGCGATCTTGAGCTGACCGCCCGGATCGAAGATCACGAGGACGTCGACGACCTCGCCGGCCTTGCCACCCGGCGCTTGCACGATCAGCTCGGAGTCGCTCTGGAAGCGCACGACCGTGCCCTGGCGTGATCCGAAGTAGACCTTGGCGTTGCGTGGTCCATCCTTGATGAACCGGTTGCCCTTGATGACGACATAAGTGCCCCCATCGATGTCTCCCTTGACGGGAGCCAGATTGGTCACCTTGAGCTTAGGATCGTCGTCGCCACAGGCCACGACGAGGAACCCAAGAGCGAGGACCAAC
>JAGSPR010000444.1 GCA_018262455.1 Deltaproteobacteria bacterium
CGCGGTTCCAGCCTGCTCATCGCAGGTGCAGCGGGAACCGGCAAGACGGTCATGCTCCTCGAGTTCGTCTACCGTGGAGCGCTCGCCGGCGAGAAGGGAATCCTGTTCTCGTTCGAGGAGACCGAGGAACGCTTGCGTGCCACGGCGCGCGGTCTGGGTTGGGATCTCGACGCCGAGATCGAGCGCGGCAACGTCGCGATCGTATTCATTCCACAACCGAACATCCTCGTCGAAAGAGACCTGTTGATGATGAAAGAGCGCATCGAAGCCATGGGCGCGATGCGCGTCGCGATCGACTCGGTGTCGGTGTTCCTCTACAAGGTCAGCGAATCGTCGGCGGTCCGGACCAAGATCTTCCAGATCGCGACGGTCGTGCAGAATGTCGGCGCGGTCGGGTTCTTCGCGACCGACATCCCGTACGGCGCCAACCAGCTCAGCCGGTTCGGCGTCGAGGAGACGGTCGTCGACGGTGCCATCCTGCTGTCCGCGACCGAGCAAGGCACCGAGCGACAGCGCTACCTGGAGGTCTACAAGCTGCGCAACACCGCTCACGTCACCGGACGCCACGAGATGGCGATCGGCCCCGGTGGCATCACCGTGTTCCCGCGCGAGCGTGCAGGCGCACGGAAGAAGATCGCACGGAAACCGCACAAGCGCGCGAGGCGCTCGTAAGGGTGCCGTGACCAAGCCACCGATCCCGACGGAGTACGACCGCCTCGAGCTGCTCTACGAGGTCCAGAATGTGCTCGCACAGCGGATCGGCGTCGAGCAAGCCTGTGACGCCCTGCTCTCGATCGTGACGCGGTCCCTGCGCGTCCGAACGGCGGTCGTCCTCGACAGGGTTCAACCCACGGCGCTGCTGTGGACCGCGGCTGGTCTCGCGACGGCCGCGGTGGACGAGGCGCGCGAACACGCGCTCCGGGCGCTCGAGTACCTCGCGCCTGGCAACGCCGCATCGACGAAGGTCGTCGGCCGTACCGCCGCCGTGCTCTCCGGCGGCGTCGCCGAGGCAAACGTCGTCTCCAGACACTTCGTCACGCTCCCCCTGATCGTCCGCGGTGACGTGTTCGGCGTGTTCCAGCTCGAGGGAGCGGTCGCCTTCGAGGAGCGCGACCTCCTGTTCATCAACGCGGTGGCGAACCAGCTCGCGGTCGTGCTCGATCGGAATCATGTCCAGGCCGAGCTGGCGGCCAGTCGCTCCAAGCTCGAGCGGGCGAACCGGCGGCTGTCCGATCTGCAGGCGGTCACCCGTGCCGCGCTCGAGGGTGCAACGCTCGACGAGTCACTCGCGGCGATTCTGCGCGCGATGCACGCGATGTTCGAGATGGACGCCGCGGCGGTGCTGCTCGCCACGGGATCCAAGCTTCGATGTCGGTCGAGCATTGGCCTCGAGGATGCCGGCGATCTGGAGCGCTCGGTCGAAGCGGCGGCCGCCGACAAGATCTTGGCGACGGGCACGGCCCTGTTCTTCGATGACCTGGAGGGCGTGAACCCGAGCCCCCGTGCCATCCGCTCGCTGCTCGGCGCGCCGATGCGCGCCCGAGATCGAGTGACCGGTGTCGTGTACGTCGCGTCACGCAAGCGCCGAGCGTTCGCCCACGACGAGCTGCAGCTGCTCGAGCTCGTCGCCGAACGGATCGAAACGATCATCGACAACGCGAATCTCTACGAGCAGGCGCTCGCCGCGATCCGGTCGCGTGACGTCGTGATGGGGGCCGTCGCACACGACTTGAGGAACCCGCTCAGCGCGATCCAGATGAGCACGGAGCTGCTCGCGACCCAGGATCCCAAGCTCGTCCGACCGATGGCGATCATCAGGTCCTCCACCGCCGTGATGATTCGTCTGATCGACGACCTGAGGGACGTCGCGAGCATCGAGGCGGGTCATTTCGCCATCCGGATCCGATCGGAAGATGCGCGCGAGCTCGTTCGCGTCGCCGCCGAAGGCATCCAGGCCGCCGCCTCGAACAAACCGGTTCGCATCGAGACGAGTCTGCCGACGCAAGCGTTGGTTCTCGCGTGCGACCGCGTCCGCATCATTCAGGTCCTCACGAACATGTTGTCGAACGCGGTCAAGTTCACGCCCAAGAATGGCTCGATCACGATCTCGATCGCGGAGGTCGCGGGGGTTGCGCGGTTCTCCGTCGCGGACACCGGCTGCGGGATCCCAGCGGCGGATCTTCCCCACGTGTTCGATCCCTACTGGCAAGCCAAGAAGACCGCACATCTCGGCACCGGGCTCGGCCTCGCGATCGCAAGAGGGATCGTCGAAGCTCACGGCGGGACGATCTCGGTCGAGAGCCAGGTCGATCACGGCACGACGTTCTCGTTCACGTTGCCCCTTTCACCATCGCCCGAAGCGCCTCTCGCGTCGGGCGCTCGAGCCGTGATCGCGCCGCACCAACAACGTCGCGTGCTCGTGGTCGACGATGCCCCCAACGTGCTGGCAGCGCTCGTCGTGCTGCTCGAGAAGCACGGCTTCGTCGTCGAGACCGCGGCCGACGGGATCGAGGCGTTGTCCAAGGTGCGCGAGCTCGCACCAGACATCCTGATCGCCGACGTCGAGATGCCACAGCTCGACGGCCCCGGCCTCGTGCGGAAGCTCCGCGAAGACCTCCCCGATCTCCCGGTGATCCTGATGACCGGACATGGTGAACATGTCGCCGGCCCCGAGCTGGGAGCCAGCTACATCAGCAAGCCTCTCGAGATCGATGACCTGGTCTCGATGATCCACCACCTGCTCGACAAGTAGCCCGCATCTCGCCGATGCGTGGCGGCGAGCCGTGATCCGACCCTTCGAACCGCGTCCGCTAAGAACTACACCGGCAAAGGCTGGCGGCTTCGGACCGGACTGGAGTCCTGGTCATGCCGCGCTAAGCTCGTGCGATGCGCCTGATCGTCGCGTCGTTGCTCGCGGTCTTTCTCGCTCGGGTGCCCGCACATGCGGAGACGGTGTGGAACGTGCAGGTCTCGAAGCGCGGCGGCGGAAGCACGCAGCTGAGGACCATCGACGGCAATCCGAACGTGGTCCTTCCGTCATGTCGCTGCCTCGCCGGCGTGTGGCGGATCGCGAACAAGGGCGGTGAGACCGCGACCCACTTCGTCGGCACGCTCGACGCGCTGTCGTTCAATCACAAGCGCAAGGCGAGCAAGACGATCCGCGTGAAGCTGCGCAAGACGCGTGCGCTGATGGGCGTCCACAGAGACTACCGCGCCATGCTGCACGGAATCGTGCGTGGCTCGGGGCAGCTCGTGTTGCGCGAAGTGGCGGGCGGCGAGTGGGAAGTGGCCGGCTTTGCGGAGGCCGCCGTCGGCGATCTGTTCGCGGCTCACGCGAGCTGGCGCGCCGATCCGAAGCAACCACCGAAGCCAGCGAAGCCGGCGCCACTCGTCGACGCGATGGCCGATGCCGCCGCCCTCGCGAAGCTCATCAATGCCTATCGAGCTAGCATCAAGCTTCCGCACGTTCCGATCTCGCCCGCGCTGACGAAGGTCGCGCAGGCCCACGTCCGCGACCTCAATCTCAACAAGCCCATCAAGGACGGATGCAACATGCACAGCTGGTCCGAGCACGGCACTTGGACGGCATGCTGCTACGACTCGAGTCGCGAAGCCGCTCGTTGCATGTGGAAGAAGCCCAAAGAGATCGCCGGCTACAAAGGAAACGGCTACGAGATCGCGGCGAACGCGAGCGGGATCCCGCCCGAGCAGGCGTTGGCGCTCTGGCAGAAGAGTCCCGCCCATCACGCGGTCATGATCAACAAGGATCAATGGAACAAGCCGTGGCGCGCGCTTGGCGTCGCCGTCGAAGGTGACTTTGCGGTCGCGTGGTTCGGCGAAGAGCGCGATTAGCCTGACTCGAGGCCCGGGCAAGTCCACCGAAGCTCGAACCGTCGGCCGCGAGCGGATCCTCGTGCAGGTGGCGGTTGGCCGCGGGCGATCGCGTATCAGGGCTGCCAGTCGCGACAGCACAGATCATTGGCGTGCGCGGCGTCGCACTGGTTGCCCGCGCGAAACAGCGCGATGCACGCCTTCATGAGCTCGTAGTAGTAGGTGCCCATCTCGTTGGCCCCCGGCTCGATGTCGCGGCTGTACTCGATGTCGTACTGGTCCCCGAAACAGCCGTTCGGGTACGTCGAGCACGGGCACTGCGGATGCCCGCACTGCTGCCGGCCGACGACCCACTCGTTCCAGCCCGTGATGGTGATGATCGGGGTCTCGGGCCAGGTGAACGCGCGCTCGAACTGCTTGCGGAAGGTGAGGCCGCGGTGCTTGGGTGTCGCCGTCGGCACGTTCATGAACGTCGCCTGGTAGGCGGTGGTGATCGAGATCTGCTCGATCCCGCCGTTGCGCACCGCGACGCGCTGATCGCACCGGGCCGAGCTCGTCGGGGACGACTGACACCGCTGCAAGAAGCTCCACGGCGCACCATCGTCCTGGTACATGGCCCACATCCGTCGCACGGTGTACTGGGTCGCGAGCGCGGCCTCGCGCGCGGCGTTCACCGGGTACTGCGCGTTCTCGGTGATGAGCAAGAGCGGCTTGCCCAGGTACTCGAACTGCATCCCGGGATACGCCGCCAGACGCTGGAGCATCGCGTCCACGTTGTAGACGGTGGGTGACGTGCCCGCCGCGACGACCGGCACCCACGGGACCAGACGCGGCGCGCCGGGCACGGTGCTCCACACCGCCAGCAGCCGGTCGAGCGGCCGGAGGATCATCCCCGGCGTGTCGTGGCTGCGACTGTCGACGTAGGCGTGATTGGTCGCGTCGATGAACGCGAAGCTGATGCCCGCGTCTCTCAACAACTCGGCGTGCTGCCGCAGGACCGCGTCGTTCTCGCTCGGACAGTAATAGCCCGCGGCGGGCCGGCCCCAGTAGTGGTTGGGGATCCCGTACGAGCCATAGCTCTGCTGCCCGGCGAGGATGCGGGAGATGTCGAGGATCGGGTTGCCGTGGGCGGCGAGGCAGTGCCACGTGCTGTAGAAGATCCCGAAGGTCGCGAGGCTCGGGTCGAATGGTCGATCGACACACGTCGAGGTCGCCACGTCACACTGCTTACGCCCGCTGTCGCAGTCGGCATCGGTGGTGCACTCCACGCAGAGTCCGCCCTGACAGATCGGGCCGGACTCGGCAAAGCCGCAGTAGACCCCGCCGAGACACTTGTCTCGGCACCGGCCGGCCAGGCACCCGCGATTCGCGCCGCAGTCACCATCCACGCTGCACTCGGGCACGAACGCGTCGGGCGCCGCGTCATCCAACATCGGCCCTCCGTCCGAAGGGTGCGCCGCTCCATCGTTTGG
>JAGSPR010000161.1 GCA_018262455.1 Deltaproteobacteria bacterium
CGTTGATCGCGGCGACGAGGCGATCGTTCGCTGGCTCGAAGCTGCAGTTGCCGGTCCCGTCGGCGGCGTAGAACGTCGCCTCGCCCGTGGACCAGCCGAGGGGAGGCAGACACGACGGCGCTCGGGGCTGGTCGTCGGTCGATCGGCTACACGCAGCGACCAAGGCGAGGGCGGCAACCAGGCGCACGATCGCCAGGATCGTCGGCGGCCGTCCCCGGCGCAAGCTGGCCCGGCGTCGCGAACTCCCTTTTGCGCACGATCGCGATGGCCTCCGCGCAGGCCGTTCAGCCACTCCGCGGCCTCGATTCGCGAGGTATCATCGATCCATGAGACGGCTCGTGGTCGCGTTCGCGCTGACACAGCTCGCCGGCTGCGTGACCGGGGCCTCGATCGTGCGGCCCAACCGGGTCTCGCTGCCGGTCCTGATCGGTGCCGCCGCCGCCGACTTCGTCGTGACGAGCCTCGCCGCATCGGCGATCGAGGACTACTCGACCGGCGGCTCGCTCGCGACCGGCGCAGCAGTGATGGCAGCCGATGTTGCCGTGGGCTGCCTCCTCGGCGGATGCTCGTCGCTTCGCCCGTGAGCCAACCATGATCAACGACCCGCGCATGACGACCCGCGGTCGGACCTGGGCCATCGTGTTTGGGCTCGTCATCGTGCTCGCGTTGCCCAAGCACGTCGAGTGCGGACAGCCCGGCAGCACCGAGTGCGCGCACCGGGGTTCGTTTCGTCGCACCTGCACGAGCTACGAGGTCGAGCCGTTCGGGTTCTACCTGATCGAGCTCGCGGTCCGGACCGATGTCGGCTTCGCGTACTCGTCCGGCGAAGACTGCCGCTGAGCGGTGCGCTACGGCAGGGCCGGTGAGGCGGGCGGTGGGTCCGCACCTGGTTCGGGCGTGGTGGCCGGCTCGCTCGACACCGGGACGCCGTGGTCCTCGAGCAGCCGGCGCGCCACGGACGTCTGATCGGGATCGAGGATCGCGAATGCCTGCGTGAGGGCCTCGCGATTGTTCGACGTGCGCTCGTCCTGGAGCTGCTGAGGATTCCGGATCAGGTCGCGCGCTCCCGGGGGCGGCGGCGGCACCATCCGCCCCTTCGCGCTGCCGCCCATGCCGCTCTGGTGACGTCGAGGACCTCTCGGTGCCGCAGGATGCTCGCCGTCGCGCACCTCACCATCGATCCGATCGTTGCGAACGACGAGCGCCGCATCGATCGCGCGGAGCTGGTCGAGCTGGTCATCGCGCAGGTGGAGCGTCGTCGCCTCGTCGACGAGGATCCCGATCACGGTGCCAGAGGAGGGCGGGAGCGCGGGCCCGCTGGTGACATGCGCCGGAGCGGTGCTCGTGCTCGAGTGGCAGGCCGCGACCGCGCACACGACACAGACGGCGAGGGTCACCGCCAAGCGATCGACGATCATCCGGGGGACCTTACCAGCGAACACGACGATTGCCCCGAGCGGGCCTCGCGAGCCTTCCCGACGGATCACTTAGGGCGGCGCGCGGTGACGAAGCGACCGGTTCGCTTCGCGCTCCTCATTCGTAGGCGATCGCGATGACCTCGACGTCGCCGCGCGGCAGCGTGACGCTGTCACCGACCCTGGGCGTCCTGCAGGGCCTGCGCGATCGGGGTCGGCCTCTCGAAGACAGGACGCTCTACACTCTCACCACTTTGTCCCCGGACCGCCACTGCAAGTTCTCGACAACAATCAGACTTCGCTCAGGACGCTCTACACTCTCACCACTCTCGCGAGGCCTAAGACCAGACCAACACGTGGCCGACCCATCGCGCGCGTCAGAGCCGAGGCCTTCCTCTGAGAGAGTGGTGAGAGTGTAGAGCGTCCTCTGCGGAAGGTTGGCAGTTTCATGAGGTTGCATCCGAAGCGCTCGGACCAGAGTGGTGAGAGTGTAGAGCGTCCTAGGGAAACGAGAGGTCCGCGACGTAGCGCTGCCAGCGGCGCTCGAAGCCCTTCATGTCGCGTTCACCGAGGGCGTTGACCAGCGTCGCGTAGCCGGTGGGATCGTGGTCGCGCGCGGCCCGAAAGGCCCGGTAGAAGTCACGCAGCAGGCCGTGCTCCTGGAGGTAGTAGAGGAGGTAGCGGGACTGCGCGTAATTCGTGCCGGTGTCGTCGCCGTAGAACGCCGTGCTGGTGAGCGCCGTGAGCGCGCGGAAGCTCTGCAAGCGACCGCTGGTGACGGTCTGCTGGAGCCCACCGAGCCGCCAGTTCGTGAGGCCCACGATGTGGCCGGTGCGCTCGGCGCTCTGCTCGAACAACGAGCCGAGGCCCTCGTTGAGCCAGGCCGGTGCAGCGGGGAAGTCGGCCTCGACGTAGGGGTGCACGATCTCGTGGACGAGCGTGCCTCCGCCGGTGGCGATGTTCATGAACAACGCGGCCTGGCTCGGGGAGTAGAAGCCGTAGGGTGTCGTCGGCGACTCGCCGGTCAACGTCTTGACGCCGCGCTCGTAGCTGGCCGCCGTGGTGAACAGATAGATGTCGAGGATCTTGGACGGGCGCCTGGAGAAGAAGTCCTGCTCGAGCAGGTCAGCGGCCCACCGCACGGTCATCGAGCTGCGCTCGAGTGCGCCGGGCGAGCCATCCCCGATCACCACGAATGGATCTTCGATCCGGATGCGGAGGTCGGAGAGCCGTTTCGCGTCGAGCCGCGCCCGCAGCATGGCGATGTGCTCGGCGTACTCGGGCTTCGAGAACGAGCCCTGGCGCGCGGAGGGATCGGAGTGGGCGGCGGGCGAACAGCTGGCGAGCCCGGCGAGCACGGCGACAACGAGTGACCTCCCCATGCCGAACCAGACTACCGAACGTCGGCGAGGTTGCAGGTAAGGGTTACGTCAGGGTCACGATCGGACGACCCCGTCGTCGATCCGCCGATCGAGGGCGCGCTCGGTCGCGGTACGGGCCTCCACGAGCGCGCGGCGGCCGGCCTCGAGCCGGAACGGGCCCGAGCGCGGGAGTCCGTCGAGCACGAGCGAGACGAGGTCGGCGCGCCGCGGCAGGCGCAGCACCGGCGAGCTGGCCCGTCGCCATGGTGACCGCGAGCTGATGTGGTGAAACAGCAGCCGCCCCGCTGGCACGCCGGCGAGGCCCGGTCGATCGAGGATGCCGCCATCCCAGTACGGGCGACGGCCGATCCACACCGGGTGGAACATGCCGGGCACGGCGCAGGACGCGCGGATCGCGGTCGCGAGGTCGCCTCGCTCGATGACCTCGGTGCGGCGGCCGAGGATGTCAAACGCGCTGATCCGGACCGGCACGCGGCAGGCCGCGAACGAGCTCACCGGCAGCATCCGGCGGAGCAGCGCATCGAACCTGCGGCCCGCGAGCACGCCCGCACCCGGCGCCGGATCCCAGAAGTCGGCGCGCTCGAGCCGGCCGAGCACCTCCGCGAGCTCGTCGGGCGGCAGGCCCGCGCCCCACGCACCCGCGACCAGCGCGCCCGCGCTCGAGCCCGCGACGTGTGCCGGCGCGAGCCCGCGTGCGGTCAGCGCCGACAGCATGCCGGTGTGCGCGAAGAACGCGAAGAACCCGCTCGACATCGCGAGCCCAAACGGCTCGCGCGCCAGCCAGTCAGCGAGCGTGGTCATCGCGCCATCGTACGCTGGCGGCCACGGCAACCGCACGCGGCGCGCTCGGTGATTGGCCGCGGGCGCGGCGTGGTATCACCGGGCGGCATGACCACGCAGGGGCCCGATCCGGATCGATCCAAGCCGGTCCGCGCGGAGCAAGGATCGACTTCACACCGCGGAGAGGGTCCCCCGCCACCCGCGAAGATGCCGAGCCAGATCCCGTTCATCATCGGGAACGAAGGGTGCGAGCGCTTCAGCTTTTACGGGATGCGCAACATCCTGACGAAGTTCTTCATCTCGACGTTGCTGCTCAAGTACGTCCCCGACGAGGAGGCGCGCAAGCTCGCGGCGAAGGACGTGTTCCACACGTTCGTGATGGGCGTCTACTTCTTCCCGCTGCTCGGGGGCTGGCTCGCCGACCGGTTCTTCGGCAAGTACAACACGATCCTGTGGTTCAGCCTGATCTACTGCGCCGGTCAGGGCTGCCTCGCGCTGTTCGTCGACGATCGGGATGGGTTCTACGCCGGGCTGTTCCTGATCGCGCTCGGATCGGGCGGCATCAAGCCGCTGGTCGCCTCGTTCGTCGGGGATCAGTTCGACCACCGGACCAAGCACCTCGCGAAGGTCGTGTTCGACGCGTTCTACTGGAGCATCAACTTCGGCTCGTTCTTCGCGTCGCTGCTGATGCCGATCTTCCTCCGCGAGTACGGCCCGCGGGTCGCGTTCGGCATCCCCGGCGTGCTGATGCTGGTCGCCACGATCGTGTTCTTCATCGGCCGCGGCCGCTACACCATCGTGCCGCCGTCGCCGCCGAACCCGCACTCGTTCCTGCGCGTCTCGTTCACCGCCCTGCGGACGCGGGGTCCGACAGGCCAGCGCCCCGGGATGATCGTCGCGATCGCGGGCGCCATGCTCGCCGCGGCTTCCTTCGCGCTGTTCTTGATGCTCGATCCGGTACCGGTGCTGTGCATCGTGCTCGTCGTGGTGATCGCGATGTTCGGCATCGGCGTGTCGCTGCAACTCGAGCACGCGCGCGGCAAGCATCCCGATGCCGCGGTCGACGGGGTGCGCGCGGTGCTGCGGATCCTGATCGTGTTCGCGCTGATCACCCCGTTCTGGTCGCTGTTCGATCAGAAGGCCTCGACGTGGGTGCTGCAGGGCGACCAGATGGCGCAACCGTCGTGGTTCGAGTCATCGCAGATGCAGCTCGTGAACCCCGCGCTCGTGATGATCCTGATCCCGCTCAACAACCTCGTGATCTTTCCGTGGCTGCGCCGGCGCGGCTACCCGCTCACCGCGCTCGGCAAGATGACCGTCGGGATGGCGCTGGCCGGCGCGGCCTGGATCGTCGCCGCGATCCTCCAGCTCGTGATCGACAGCGGCGCCGAGGTCTGGATCTACTGGCAGGTCATCCCGTACATCCTGCTGACGCTCGCCGAGGTCCTGGTCTCCGCGACCGGACTCGAGTTCGCCTATAGCCAGGCACCGCTCGCGATGAAGGGCGTCATCATGAGCTTCTTCAACCTCACCGTGACGGTCGGCGGGCTGTGGGTGCTACTCGCCAACGCGAGCGTCAAGAACGAAGCCGTGACCGACGCGATCGCCGACACCGGCATCGGCGTCACCGCGTTCCTGATGCTGTTCTTCGCGGTGTTCGCGTTCGTCGCCGCGTTCGCGTTTCGCGCCTACGCCAAGCGCTACAAGCCGGTCGACAACTACCATGACAGCTCACCCGCGCCGGCGGGCCCCGCCATCCCCAAGGCCACCGCGCGCGAGCGCTAGAGAAGCGACCACGTGGCGATCTGATAGGTTGCGGTGATCCATGACGGCTTCTGAAAGTAGCGCGAACGGGCGGTGTCGGATCGTGCTCACCGGCGGCCCCGGTGGCGGCAAGACCACGGCGGCCGATCTGTTCCGCCGTGAGATCGGCGAGCGCGTGGTCGTGGTGCCCGAGGCCGCCACGTTGCTGTTCTCCGGGGGCTTTCCGCGGTCCACCGAGCTTCATGCCAAGAAGTCCGCGCAGTGCGCGATCTACCACGTCCAGAGCAACCTCGAGGACGTGCAGTCGGCGCGGTTTCCGGACCGCGTCCTGCTGTGCGACCGCGGCACCGTCGATGGAGGCGCGTACTGGCCGGATGGGCCGGATGGCTTCTTCGAGGCCGTGGGCAGCACCGCGGATCGCGAGCGGGCTCGCTATGATGCCGTCATCTTCTTCGAGACCGCTGCCGTGGGCGGGATCTCCATCGAGGGCGGCAACCCGATCCGCATCGAGTCGAATGCCCAGGCGCTCGAGCTCGATGGCAAGCTCCGCGCGCTGTGGGCGGCGCACCCGCGGTTCGTCGTGGTCCCGCACGACCCATCGTTCGTGAAGAAGATCATGTTCGGGCTCGGCGTGCTCGAGAACATCGTCGCGGAGCTGACGTAGCGATGCGGCTGACGTTCCTCGGAGCGGCCGAGGAGGTGACCGGGTCGATGTTCCTGCTCGAGCTGGAATCGGGCACGATCCTGATCGACTGCGGCATGTTCCAGGGACGGCGCGCGGAGTCCCGCCAGCGCAATCGCGAGCTGCCGGCCGAGGCCGTCGCGGCCGATGCGATGATCCTCACCCATTCGCACATCGACCACTCGGGGAACCTGCCCACGCTGGTCAAGGCCGGCTTCGCAGGTTCCATCCACACGACGATGGCGACCTACGATCTCTGCGCGTACATGCTGCGCGACTCGGCCCGGATCCAGGAAGCCGACGCCAAGTACCTCAATCGCAAGTTCGCCGACGATCCGGACTTCGACCCTGTCGTGCCGTTGTACGACGACGCGGACGCCGTCCGAGCGCTCGAGCGCTTCGTCGCGGTGCCGTACCATCGGTCGTTCACGCCGATCCCGAACGTGACCGCGACCCTGCTCAACGCCGGCCACATCCTCGGCTCGGCCGAAGTCGTGCTCGACGTCAACGAGCATGGACAGCACCGGCGACTGGTGTTCTCCGGCGACCTCGGCCGTGCGGGGCTGCCGATCATTCGCGATCCCGAGTACCCGCCAGGCCCGGTGGACTACGTGGTCATGGAGTGCACCTACGGGAACCGCGTCCACGGCTCGGTCCTGGAGATGCACGACGATCTCGAGCGGATCGTCCGCGACACGGTGGCCCGTGGCGGCAAGGTCATCGTGCCCGCGTTCGCCGTCGGCCGAACCCAGGAGCTCCTCTACGTGCTCCACGAGCTGATCCTGGCCAAGCGACTGCCGCCGATCCCGATCTACATCGATTCGCCGCTCGCGACCAACGCCACCGAGGTGTTCCGCATGCACCCGGAGGTGTTCGACACCGAGACCCGGAAGTTCCTCGACGAGCACGGCGACGTGTTCGCGTTCGAAGGGGTCCACTTCGTGCGCGACACCGAGGCGTCGATCGCGCTCAACGGGCTCGACGGCCCGGCGATCATCATCTCCGCGTCAGGCATGTGCGAAGCCGGCCGGATCCTGCACCACCTCCGCCACCACGTCGAAGACGACCGCGACACGATCGTCATCGTCGGGTTCATGGCCCAGCACACGCTCGGCCGACGGCTCGCCGAGCGGCGTCCGCGGGTCAAGATCTGGGGCGTCGAGCGCGATCTCCGCGCGCGCGTCGAGGTCCTCGACTCGTTCAGCGCCCACGCCGATCAGCACGACCTCCTGGCATTCGCCGACGCGTGCGGTCCCGCCACCCGACGGTTCTTTCTCGTCCACGGCGAGCCGGCGGAGCAGGCCGCGCTGCGCGACGCGATGACGGCACGTGGGATGACCGTGCACGTTCCGCATCGCCACGAGACGGTCGTCCTCGACTAACGTTGACCTGGGCGGACAGCGTTGACGCGCAACGGAACAACCCGAGCGCGGGGCACGGGGCACGGAGCGCGGAGCGCGGAGCGCGGGGCGCGGACGTTGGTGGAGAACGCGGACCCCGCGGCTGCCTCGCCTGCGGCCCCCCTCGCCGTGCTCAGACAGTCCTCGCGGGTGTGGACCGGCGCTCGCTCGACGACCCGACGTGCCCGCTGCGGAACTGCGCGCGGCGAGGGGGGCCTCCGGCGGGCGCGCCGCGGGTGGCGAGGTCACAGACGCTGCGCGCGCCAACGGCCCGGCTTTCGAGGCCGGACTCACGACGGCTGGCTTTGCAGGCCGGCCGAGCTCACGACGGCTGGCTTGCGGCCCGGCTTTGCAGGCCGAACTCACGACGGCTGACTTGCGGCCCGGCTTTGCAGGCCCACGACGGCCCGGCTTTGCAGGCCGGGCTCACGACGGCTGGCTTTGCAGGCCGGCCGGGCTCACACGACGGCTGGCTTTGCAGGCCGGCCGGGCTCACACGACGGCTGGCTTTGCAGGCCGGCTCGTCGTGCAGGGGTGAGACGCGCGGGCGGGCTAGGGCGTTCTCTCGGTGCCGGTGATTTCCGGTGGCGATGTGACGCGCTCCACTCGGCCGTCGGCGTGACGCGCGAACCGGCCCTCCTCACGGGGGTGGACGGGCGCCTCGGTGGGCCACGGCCAGCCCCCAAACTGGGTTCGCTGGTAGTCGGCGAACGCCTGCTGGATCTCGGTGCGCGTGTTCATCACGAACGGTCCGTGCTGGACGACCGGCTCACCGATCGGGCGCCCCTGCAGCAGGAGCGCGTCGACCGGCTCGGCGCCGGCGACGAGCGCGACCGCCTGGTCGGGTGCGAGCTTGACGCCGGTGCCGCTCGAGATCGCGCGATCGCCGACCCGGACGGATCCGCCAAACACGTAGAGCGTGCGGTTGGTGCCCACGCGTGCCGGCGGCAGCGTCCACGCCGCGCTCGGCTGCATCCTGATCGTCCAGATCGCGACATCGGACTCGGGACGGGCGGCCCACGAGCTCGGCGGAGGCGCGAGCGGGGCGAGCTCCCCGAGCGCGCCGGCGACCACGGTCACCTCGGTCTCGCGGCCCTGGGCGTCGCGGGTGCGATGCACCGGGATCTGGTCCGCCCACATCATGGAGAAGTACGGATCGACCAGCTTGTCGGCCTTGGGCAGGTTGAGCCAGATCTGGAACAGCTCGAGCGGATTGGGCCCGCGTTGATCGAGCAGCGGGAACATCTCGGAGTGGACGATGCCGCGGCCCGCGGTGAGCCACTGGACGTCCCCGCCCCCGAACCGCGCGGCCGCACCGAGCGAGTCCGAGTGATCGATCAAGCCTCGGCGCACGATCGTCACGGTCTCGAAGCCGCGGTGCGGATGTCCAGGAAACCCGGGGACGCGCTGGCCGTGGTACATGCGCCAGCCATCCTTGCCAGCGAAGTCCATCCCGAGCTCGCGACCCGCGAGGGAGGCGGCCGGTCCCAGCTCGGCGTTCCCGGCGGGGTAGGCATCATCGTGGTGGACGCAGAACAGGAAGGGATCCGCGGTCTCCCACGGGAAGCCGAGGCGAAAGGTTCCGAGGACGTCGTTCACGGGAGGCATTGTAAGTCGCGCTGCGCTCGCGCGCTCGCAACACACCGTCTCACCAGGAGGATTGTCGCGGGTGTGGGGGCCTGACCGCGTGACGCTCGCACCGCGCGCTGCCATGATGCCGCGAATGCCGCCGCGCTTCGCGACCGTCGTCGGCTCGATGCGCTGGATCATCAGCCTCGCCGGGCTGACCGCGGTGGTCGCGCTGTCGATCGACATGAGCTTGCCGGCACAGCCGACGCTCGCGCGCACGTTCGGCGTCAGCTCGGAGACGGCGCAGCTCACGCTGTCGTTGTTCCTGATCGGCTTCGCGCTGGCGCAGCTCGTGGTGGGCTACCTGTCCGACGCATGGGGACGGAGGCGCGTGATCCTCGGAGGGCTTGCGATGTTCTCGGTCGCGAGCATCGCGTGCGCCGCGAGCCCGAGCATCGAGGTCTTGCTCGCGTGCCGTGTGCTGCAAGGCGTCGGGGCCGCCGCCGCGCCGGTGGTGGCCCGCGCGATGGTGCGGGATACCCAGCCGGCCGCGCAGGCCGCGCGCCTGCTCTCGACAATGCTCGCCGCGCTCGCGATCGCACCGATGATCGCGCCGGTGTTCGGCGGCTGGCTGCTGCACATCGCGGGCTGGCGCTCGATCTTCGCCGCGCTCGCGGTGACCGGCACGATCATGTTCGCGCTCGCGCACCTCACGCTGGTCGAGACGCTCGCGGTCGAGCGGCGCCAGCCGGCGTCGCCGCGCGGGCTGGTTCGGAGTTACGCGCGGTTCTTCACGACCCGCGGCACGCGGCTGCCCATGCTCGTCAGCTGCGCGGTGTTTGCCGGTCAGTTCGCGTACATCGCCGACTCGCCCTTCGTGCTGATGGGCGGCTACGGCGTGTCGCCGGACAGCTTCGGGTTCTACTTCGCGATGACCGCGCTCGCGCTGATGCTCGGCTCGCTCGCGGGCGGGCGGATGCTGCGTGCCGGCCGCTCGCCGGGGGCGATGCTGGTCCTCGGGGCCTGGCTGCTCGTGACGGGCGGCGTCCTCGTCGTGATCGGCACGCGGACCGAGGCGCTGGGGATCGCCGGGTTCTTGATCCCGATGATCATCTACTTCTTCGGAGCCGGGCTCACCAGCCCGAGCGCGACCGCGCTGGCGCTCGAGCCAGTGCCGCAGATCGCCGGCACCGCGTCTGCGGTGATGGGCTGTGCGACGGTGATCTCGGGCGCGCTGGCGGGCTACGAGACGACGCGGATCGGAGGCAGCTCGCCGACGACGTTCGCGGCCGTGGTCCTGGTAATGGCCGTGCTCGTGCTCGGGTTCGCGAGCGCCGCGGCCGTCTTGCGGCGACGCGCGGCGTGACCGCACTCAGAAGCAGCAGGAATCGCGATAGCCACAGGTGAGGCAGCGATAGTGCGCGTGCTCGGGCTGCATCATCGTGCCGCAGTTCGGGCAGGTCGACGCCAGATCGCAATCCTCGCGCGGCGGCTGCGCCGGCACGTCCGGCACGGCCAACGTGGTGAGGGGCCGCGCTCCCTTGTTGCCAGGGGAGGAGCGGACGATCGCGGCGAACGCAGACGGCGGCAATGTGCCGCGCGGAAATCGTTCCATGATCGATTTCCATATCATGCCCCTCTGTCAGTGGTTCCGGTCAGCGTCGGCGCCGGACCTCGAAGCCCGAGCAAGCAGGGCTATCGATCGTGCCCCGCAAAACGTGGCGCTCCGCGTCGGTCACCGCCGTGACCCCGACCATGACGTAGCCCGCCGGCTGATCGAGCCACTGGTCGGGCGAAAGCTTGGCCTCGAACCCGCCATCGACGGTGCGCTGGAGCCGGCCCCGCAGCTGATAGGCGCCGCTCGGGACACCGGGATTCTCCGGTAGCGCGCCGAACTCGAACGTCGCGATCGCCTCGCCGGTGGAGTGCGCATCGATCACGAGCCGCACGCCGGTGAAGCCCTGGCCGCACTTGTAGCGACCCGCCCACTCGCTGTGAAGCGGGAACACCTCGGGCTCCGGGGCCGGAGCCGGTTGCTCCTCCACCGTGGCCGCCGGCGACGCCGGCTGCTGGACGGGCGGTGGAGGCGGAGCAGCAGCCAGGCAACCTGGCAAGACGAGCAGGATCGCGCAGCGCATCCTGTCATCGTACGCGATCGATCACGAGCCGACCGGATCCGACGATCATCGCGGGCCGACGTCGGGTGCAGCCGACCCACTCGATCCGCGCGCCTCGAGCACGTGCACGAGCTCCTCGACGGTGATCACGCCATCCTTGTTGGTGTCGGCGCGGCTCAGATCGATCCGCCGGATCGGCGAGGCCGCGAGCTCGGCAGCGGTCACCTTGCCGTCTCCGTCGGCATCGAGCCGTGCGTACATGGTCTCCGCGCGCTGCTGGCGGATGGTCGCGCGCTCTTCTGCGCTGATCGAGCCATCCCCGTCCTTGTCGAGCGCGGCCATCCGCTCCTTGCGCCTCGCCGCCAGGGCTTCCTGGCTCGGCAGCTCGGCGGCCCGCGCATCGTCGGGCGGCAGGCTCGGCCGCGGCGTGGCGACACCGAGATCGATCTTGCCGGAGCGGCCCGGATGACCTGCCTCGGTCGGCGAACCAGGCTCCGTCGCGCTCCCCACGGCCGGCACCGGCGCATCGGCCTTGCAGCTGATGGCCAGGACGATCGGGCACGTGATGGCGAGCAGCTTCCACATCCGGGCGATCGTTACATCAAGCGCAGCGCCGGCGCCTCAGGATCCGTGGCCTGGCTAGAACTCACGCGCGAGCCACAGCGAGCGGCCCGCCACCGCGACCGTCCAGGTCGCGCGACGCTCGGTCCAGGCGTGCAAGCTGCCTCGCGGCTCGGTCCAGGCCTGGATCGCCACGATCGGCATCGCGGTCAAGAACGACAGCGCGCCGGTCGTGAAGTCGCGGCGGTGCCAGAGCAGCAACCCGCCGGCTGCGTTGAGCGCCGTGCCGCCGAGGACGGTGAGCCAGAAGGTGCGCCGCTCGTCGCGCGCCGCGGTCGCGAGCACGCCGCGCAGGGCCGTCACGTCGGCACAAGCATCGGCGATCGCGCCCGGCACCCGTACGCGTACCGGCAGCACGAGGTTGGACGCCATCCCGATCGTCGCCGTCGCCGCACCAACGTACATCGACTCCTCGTAGTTGCGATCGAACGTGCCCAGCGGCTTGGTCTCGGTGAGCGCGAGCGTGAGCTGACCTGTGGCCGCGACGCCGAAGCCGACCGCCCACGCCGTGTTCCACACGCGCAGCCGGTGCGCCTCGTGGGTCAGGTGGGCGCGCAACGATGCAGCTTCCTCGACGCAGTCCGCCGTCGCGAGCCGGTGTTGCGCCAGGATCGTGACCGCGACGACAACCAGCTTGTTCACGCGCCACAATCTACGCCAACGCCGCCCCGTGGTCTTGTATGGTCGGCCGATGTCCAGGATCTCGACCCTCCTTGTGGTTTCGCTCGCGGCGTGTGGCGGTGGCGGCGGTGGCGGCGGTGGTGGTGGTGGAGTCGACGCTCCCAGCGTCGTCGACGCACCGATGGCTGCGCAGATGATCACGATCTCCGGTACCGCCGTGGAGATCCAGGCTCTTGCCACCGCACCCGTCGAGGGGGTGAAGGTCGAGGCGTTTGCCAGCAGCGACGAGGTCACCGCGGTGGCGACCGCGACCACCGACGCCTCGGGCAACTACTCGCTCGTCATCTCGACAAGCGGGGTCGCGCTCGATGGGTTCTTGAAGGCGACGAAGACCGGCCTCGTCGATACCTACCTGTATCCGCCAGAGATCCTCGTGCAGGATTTTGCCGGCGCGTCGATCAACATGGTCTCGCCGACGACGTTCGGGCTGCTGTCCGACACGCTGTGCCGAGCAAACCAGGATGCCGCCCAGGGGACGATCGCCCTCCTCGTCGAGGATGCGACCCCGGCGGCGGTCGCAGGCGCGGTCATCGCGAGCACGCCCGCGGCGCCGACCTACTGCTACAACAGCACCAGCGGGCTGCCGGCTTTCGACGCCACCGAGACCCAGCCCGATGGCGTGGGCTACATGTTCAACGTCACGGGCGAGGTCTCGGTCACCGCGACGAAGGCGGGGACGACGTTCAAGTC
>JAGSPR010000776.1 GCA_018262455.1 Deltaproteobacteria bacterium
GGCGTTGGTGGTTCGATGGCTGGACATGGGCTGCTTGTGCTGCGGGGCAGGGACCGAGGTGGGATCGCTGTGCCGCGCATGCGCGCAGGATGTGGCCGCGTGCGAGGGGCTGATCCCCGATCACGTGCGGTCCAACGTCGAGGCGACGGACGCGGAGGCCTGGGTCGTCGAAGGCTTCGGCGTCGCGCACGCGATCGCCCCGAAGACCGGGATCGGCCGAAACCACGAGGGTGAGCTCGTCGTGCTCGCCGCGTCGGTGTCGCGCGAGCACGCGGAGATCCGGAAGACCGAGACCGGGTGGAACATCCGCGATCTCGGCAGCCGCAACGGGACGTTCGTCGACGGCACCCGGGTCCAGGGCCGCGTGCCGCTGCCGCCACGCGCGGTCCTCAAGATCGGCGACGTCGCGATGTGGTTCCTCGCCGACCTGATCCACGAGCCCGTCGGTCCGGTGTCGATGCAGACGGGGAGCATCGTCGGCGGGCTGGTCCGGTTCCAGACCCGACACGAGGCGCTCGAGCTGTGCATCGTCGGATCGAGCGATCCGACGACCGGTGGCTCGCTGCTGTCGCGGGCCGTCGGCGCCGAGGCATGGACGGAGCGCGGCCTCCCGGTCCTCGAGTTCCAGCTGCTCCGGGCGCTGTGCGCGCGGGCGCAAGAGGAGGCGTCGTCGCCGTCGGCGGTCCGCGGCTGTGTCGCGACCAAGCAGCTCGCCCGCGACCTCCCGTTCCAGTCGAAGTACGCGAACGAGGAGAACGTCCGGCAGGTCGTGCGCCGCCTGCGCGTGCAGCTCGCGGAGCTCGGCGTCGAGGCGCTGCTCGCGGTCGCGCCCGGCCGCGGCTACTACCTCGCGAGCGCGGTCACGATCGTCGGCTCAGATCGACGGTGATCTGCCGCGGCGTCGCGTCCGGACGCGCCTCGTCGTGCGTGTCGAGGCGCGACAGCGCCAGCGTGTCGAGGAGCACCGCGGCGATCGTGACCAGCGCGATCACCCCGGCGAGCAGCGATGACGACAGGAAGACGATCGCGACCACGCCGACGAGCACGACGAGTGCGATGCGCTGCGCGATCAGTCTCCGGCGGGTGACACCTTCCGACATGGCCTTCTACGGGATAGCTACGGCCTGGCGGGCGGGGACGCACGCCCGTTCACGCGTTCCTCACGACCGAGAAACTCCTACGAGGCGAGGTCGCCGGAGGCCGCGTGGGGACCGGCGATCGTCGCCCGCTGCTCGAGGTCGATCGTCACGGTGAAGCTCGCGTCGGGGGTGGCCGTGACCTGGTCCGCCCGCGCGCGGAAGTCGTTCCACCAGGTGCGGGCGTGGTCGGTGCCCCAGTCGCGGCCCGCGGGCACCGCGGCGAGGGCGTCGGCGAGCGCCATCGCGGACGGATACCGCGCGCTGGGTGCCTTCTCGAGACAGCGGAGGATCACGGCCTCGAGCTCCGGCGGGATCGGGGAGGTCGTGAGCTCCGACGGGCGTCTGGGCGCCTGCGTCACGTGCTGGAGACAGAGGTCGACCTCGGTCTTGCCCTCGAACACCCGGCGGCCGGTGAGCAGGAAGAACCCGACGCAGCCGAGCGCGTAGAGATCGAACGCGGGCCCGATCTGTCCTGGATCGGTGACGGCCTCGGGCGGCAGGTACGCCGGCGTGCCGAGCACCACCTGCGTCGAGTCGCCGGTCTCGTGCGTGAGCTCCTTGACGAGGCCGAAGTCGACGACCTTGGCGACGTCGGGTGCACCGCCGCGCTCGCACAGGATGATGTTCGCCGGCTTGATGTCGCGGTGGATCATCCCGGCGTCGTGCGCCTCCTGGAGCGCGCCGCAGACCTGGGACCCCGGCGAGGTACTCCATCGCGTAGTAGAAGACCCCGTCGAAGCTGCGGCCGTAGTCGTAGATCGCGACGGTGTTCGGGTGGGTGAGCTGACTCATCAGCTGCACCTCGCGCTCGAACCGATCGAGGTCCTCGGGGCGGTTGCGATCCGGCTTGAGCAGCTTGATCGCGGTAGGGCGGCGGAGCAGGGCGTGGTTCGCGCGATAGACCGAGCCGATGCCGCCCTCGCCGATCAGGCGATCGAGCTTGTACTGGCCGAGCTGCATCGCCTCGCTGAGCTTGCGGTTGAGGCCGTAGATGATCCCGGAGCCGTTGGTCGCGATCACGACCGCGACCGCGAAGAACGTCGCGCCACCACCGATGTACGCGGCGGTCGGGAGATCCTGCTTGACGACGAGACCGGCGTACACGCCGCCGCCGAGCACGGGGAGGAACGTCAGGCTCGACACGATCGCGGTGCGGCGCTCGCTCGACGGCACGACCAGCGCGCGCGTGAACACGGTGAAGCACGCGAAGATCAGGGACGTGTAGGCGGCGGGTTTGAGATCGTGCTGGATCGCCGCGCTCGCGCCGAACGACAGTCCGATCGCACACGCATACAGGACGTCGATCCATTGCATGCGCTCGACCGACGGCTTGCCGTGGACGAGGACCCCGCGCCAGATCAAGGCCATCACGGCGAGCATCACCGCGGCGCCGACGAACACGACCGAGGCGTTCGGGATCGTGATCAGGTCGAGCCGGTACGCACCGCCGAGGAACGCCATCAGCACCACGAAGCTCCAGAACAGCAGCTTCGAGTACAGGTTCAGGCGGGCCTGGAGATAGGTACGCCCCTCCTCCTCGTTCGTGCCGCCCCACGGCCGCGGGCGCGCTTGCGCGATCAACTTGCGAGACGTCGCTGCGTCGCCCACCACGTCATCACGGTACCCAATCCTGCCAGGCCGCGTGATCGTTCACGCCGATCTAACGCCGCTGCATTCGCCAGGACTGGCCAGGTCTTGCCACCGATCGGGCGGCAGCGTTCGGCGATCACGCGATGTTCACGGCACCCACGTAGCCATCTCACGTGGTCTTGCTGCACAACGAGAGTAGATGGTCCGACCACTGCTCGCGATGTTCGTTCTCGCCGGCGCCGCGCGCGCCGCGAACGCGCAGCCGGTCGCG
>JAGSPR010000162.1 GCA_018262455.1 Deltaproteobacteria bacterium
CGAACCAGCAGGGGCAGGGTTCGGGCAACCCGCAGCAGGGCTCGGGTTCGGGTTCGGCTGGCTCGAACGGTGATCCCAGCGGTCAGACCGGCCCGAGCCAGCGTCAGAACCGTGGACGGACCGAGCCGAAGTCACCGGACACGCCGTCGGATCAGAAGCTCGACGAGCTCGAAACCTTCTCGAGGCGGCTCCAGCGCGACGAGGCGCGGCGCCGGGCTTCGGGGCGCTCCGCCGATCCGCTCAAAGACTGGTAAGCCAGATATGCTTGCCGGTGATGCGCGTGCTCGTCGTCGACCGTAGCTCGCAGGCGCGCGATGTGATCGCGGAGCTGCTCGGTGCCGGTACTGCCGAGCCGGCTGTCGGCGCCGTGCCGATCGAGGTCATCGGCACGACGCGCGACACTGCGGCCGCGCAGCTTCGGGCCGGGATCTCGGCCGGCCAGCCATTTGACGTGGTGGTCCTCGAGGCCGAGCCTCCGCCGACCGCACAGCTCGTCCGCGAGCTTGTCACCCAGGGCGGCGGCGTGCGAGTCGTGCTCGCGGCGGCCGGGAACGACGGGGCTGCGCTCGCGGCGCGCTGCGGAGCATCCGATGTCGTCGCGCGGCCGTTCACCGCTGCCGAGCTCGCGTTCCGGATCGGGCGCGCCGCACCGCTCGGCGAGCGTGCCGACAAGCGCCGCCCGCGCAAGAGCGACGTGCTGATCGGAACCGGTTCCTGGATCAAGGAGCTCTACGATCGAATCGCGATGGTCGCGGCCACCGACGTCACCGTCGCGATCTTCGGCGAGAGCGGGACCGGCAAGGAGCTGGTTGCACGCACGATCCACAACTCGTCTCCGCGCCACGATGCGCCGTTCGTCGTGGTCAACTGCGCCGCGATCCCCGAGTCGCTGCTCGAGGACGAGCTGTTCGGTCACGTGCGTGGTGCGTTCACCGATGCGACGCGCGATCGCGAGGGGCTGCTCGCCGCGGCCCACACCGGCACGTTGTTCCTCGACGAGATCGGCGAGCTGCCGCTGGCGCTGCAGGCCAAGCTGCTGCGCGTCCTCCAATCGCAAGAATTTCGCCGGATCGGAGACGATCAAGATCGCCGGGTCGATGTCCGGATCGTGACCGCGACCAATCGCGATCTCGAGCAGATGGTCGCGCGCGGCAGTTTTCGCCAGGATCTGTACTACCGGATGAACGTGTTCCCGATGCGGTTGCCGCCGCTGCGCGAGCGGCCGGAGGACATCGCGCTACTCGTCCATCACTTCATCCACAAGTATCGCGGCAAGCTCGGCAAGATCTGCCAGGGCGTGTCTCCGGCCGCACTCGCCCGGTTCTGCGCCTACGAGTTCCCGGGCAACGTCCGCGAGCTCGAGAACAAGGTGCACCAGGCGATGGTGATGACGTCGGGCCCGCTGATCGACGAGCAGGACATCACGCTGCCAGACGTTCGCGCTGATGTCTCGATCGATGCGACCCGGCCGTTTCGCGAGCTCAAGCAGTCGGTGATCGATGCGTTCGAGATTCAGTACCTCACCGAGCTGCTGCGCCTGCACCACGGCAACCTCGCGCAGGCGGCCCGTGCGGCGGGAATGGACCGCAAGAACCTGTGGGCGCTCGTCGAGCGTCACGGCCTCGATCGCGGCCGGTTCAAGAAGCCGTGAGTGGCCTCTCCCGTGTGGCAGGTTCGAGAACTACCCGACTTGGATGGTGTTCGACCGTGGTGCGCTCTAGGCTGGACGGAGGTAGCGATGGCACTCCCGGATGACCTTCGCGCGCAGATCGGCGAGATCTCGTCGCGCTGGGACGTCGTCGTGCTCGAGGAGGTCCCGGCGCTCGCCGCGCTGAGCCGTGCCGAGTTGCTCGATCACCTGCCGGAGTTCCTCGACGGCCTCGCGCGGTGGATCGCGGGCGATCTCGAGCCTGCCAGAGCAGGATTTCGCAGGCTCGCCGAGCGGCACGCGCTCCAGCGCCACAGCTCCGGGATCAGCCTCCAGGCGCTGACGTCGGAGTACGCGACCCTGCGGCGCGTGATCCTGGAGCGGCTGCTCGAGATCTCCGATCGCGACCTCGTCGCGGCGTCCCTGATCCGGATCGGGGCCGGGATGGATCACGCGATCGGCGAGGCCGTCCGGTGCTACTCCGACGCCCGCGATCACGTTCGCGAGCGATTCATCGCCGTCCTCGCGCACGATCTTCGCGATCCGCTGTCGGCGGTGATGATGTCGGCGACGCTGCTCTCGGACATGACGCTCGGTGCGAGGCAGGCGCAGCTCGTCGAGCGGGTCACCCGTGGCTCGCGGCGGATCGAGCGGATGATCGACGACGTGCTCGACTTCGCGCGCGGCAGGTCAAGCGGTGGCATCCCGGTCTCACCGGTGAACGTCGACATGGCCGCGATCTGTGGTGAGGCGATCGACGAGGCCCGCGCCCTGGGCCTCGTCGCCGAGATCAAGCTCGAGTTGTCGGGCGACCTGCGCGGCATGTGGGACCGCGACCGCGCGCGGCAGGCGCTGGCGAACCTGCTGTCGAATGCCCGGCACTCTGGCCAGGGTGTGATCCTCGTGCGGGCCTGGGAGCGCGCGGATCCACCGGCCGTGTTGACGTCGGTGCGAGATCACGGGCCGGTGATCCCACCGGAGATCATCGGGCGGATCTTCGATCCGTTCTCGCGTGGCCAGGGCGAGGGGCGCCGGAGGGGGCACGGGCACGGGCTCGGGCTCTACATCGTCGAGCAGATCGCGCTCGCCCACGGCGGTGTCTGTCGTGCCAGCTCGACCGCCGACGCGACCGAGTTCACGATCGAATGGCCCCGGCTGCCGCAGGCCGAGGTTCCCGGCCGCGCACCGTCCTGAGCCGCGATCCATGGCATCCGGACTTCTGGCCGAGGCGCGCGCCGCGCTCCTGGACTCGGCCGTCGGCCATCATCGCAGCTTGCTCGACAGCGCCGCGAGCAGATCGTGGTCAGCGGCGATCCGCTTGACGGCCTGTGGGGCCACCGTCCCGGCGTCGATCAGGCGTGCCAGCGAGCGCTCGAGCGGCACCATCCCGGTGTCGCGCCCGGACTGGATCGCGGTCGGCAGGGTGTGAAGATCCCCCTTGCGCATGATGTTCGCGACCGCGGGCGTGACCGGGACGATCTCGTAGGCTGGCGCGCGTCCGCCATCTCGGCGTGGCAGCAGGAACTGGGTGATCACGGTGCGCAACACCGAGGCGAGCTGCCACCGGATCTGCCGCTGCTGCGTATCGGGAAACGCGTCGATCACGCGATCGATCGCGCCGGCCGAGCTCGGTGCATGCAAGGTCGCGAGGACCAGGTGTCCGGTCTCGGCGGCAGTCAGCGCGGCGGAGATCGTCTCCCTGTCGCGGAGCTCGCCGACCAGGATCACATCGGGAGCCTCGCGCAGCGCGGCGCGGAGCCCGGCGGCGAAGCTCGGGACGTGCGCACCGAGCTCGCGCTGGTGGATGATGCACCGGCGTGGCGTGAACCGGTACTCGATCGGATCCTCGAGGGTGATGATGTGCGCGGCGCGACGTTGATCGAGCAGGTCGATCAGCGCGGCGAGGGTGGTCGACTTGCCCGAGCCCGTCGGGCCGCAGACCAGCACGAGACCATCGCGGTGCTCGACGACGTTGCCGAACTCGGGGGGCAGCGCCAGCTCCGCCAGGCTTGGCACGCGATCGCGGATCAGGCGTGCCGCGAGGGCGTGACCGTTCAGGTGATCGAAGGCGTTGACCCGGACGCGCGTGCCCTCGAGCTCGAGGCTGTGATCGGTGTTCGAGCCCAACGCGCGGACACACGCGGCAAGCTCGGCATCGTCGATCGAGAGCTCGAGGGCCTCGAACCGGCCATCCAGCCGCAGCCGAGGGTGCTGACCGGTCGACAGGATCACGTCAGAGGCCCCTTGCGCGCGGGCGATCCCCACCGCCTCGGTCAGCAGGTGTGCCATGCGTGCGAGGCCATCGCGACCATCGCCCTGCGAGATCCCGGGGGTGGCGCGCGAGTCGGCCGCCGGGCTCGGATCGGAAGCTTGCTGCGCGGTCGCCCGGCGATCCGGCTCGTGCGCCCTGGACGTCGCCAGCAGCGCGGGTGCGGCGAGGCCGGGCGGCGGCGCGGGCTTGCCGGCGGGCTTGCCCTTGCGCACGATCAGCCGGATCCCGGCGGCCACCTGGTCGATCGTGCACTGGTAGCTGCCACCGTCGGGATCCTGGAACGCGACGCTCACCGGCCAATCCACCCGACCGGCCAACAGCGGAGCCGCGAATTCTGCGAGCAACTCGGGCTCGAGCGCAGGCATTGCGAGGGCCTCGACCTGCCCGCGCCGCCGCAGGCTCGGGACCTTGCCCGCTTCGAGCAGGATGGCCTCGGCATCTCGCAGCGTCATCACACGAAGCAGTGACCGGATCGCGGACATGGCTCGTTCCAGCCTACCTCGCCCTACGCGCCGCTGGAGGGTCGGGTTGGCTGGACTTGATCGCGGGTGATCGGGCGCCGAATTCACGGCGTGCACGGGCGACCGTGACGGCTGCTCCGAGGCCTACGACAGCCGCGCACGGAAGGCCCGGGAGCAAGCCCAGCTCGCACGCACCTTCATGTGCGAGATGACACAGCCTCGCTGACGGGTCGGCTCGCGCGCTCCGCGAGTCGGATGATCTCGCGTAGTTTGCCGGCATCGGCGGGCTTGAGGACGTGATGATCGAAGCCAGCCGCGAACGCCTTGATGCGGTCCTCGGGCTGCCCCCACCCCGTGATCGCGGCGAGGTACAGCGGTCGACCCGCGTACAGCTTGCGGAGCTCGATGGCGAGCTCGTAGCCGCTGATGTCGGGTAGGCCGATGTCGAGGATCGCGATGTCGGGCTGGAAGCTGCGAGCTTCCTTCATTGCATCCCGCCCGCAGTACGCGGCTCGACACTCGTGACCGAGCAGGCCGAGCAGGGTGGCTGCGATCTCCGCCGCATCCGGATAGTCATCGACGATGAGCACGTGATGTGGGGGCATGGCAGGTCCCATGGAACGCATGCATGAATCGCTCCTGCGAGCGACCACCAGTCATTGATCAAGAATCGCTATGCTCGTGGCCCGATCGGGAGTTCGACGACGAACTCACTCCCGCGGCTCGCGCCGGAGCTCGTGGCGGTCACGCGACCGCCGTGAAGGTCGACGAGGCGCCGCACGAGGTTGAGGCCGATCCCCAACCCGCCCTGCGACCGACCCAGCTCGTCCCGACACTGCACGAAGATGTCGAAGATGGTCGGCAGCATCTCGGGGGCGATGCCGACGCCATTGTCGCGGATGCTGATCACCAGCCGGTTGCGTTCGGTGTCGGTGTCGAGCTCGAGGTCGATGTGGCCGCCATCCGGCGTGTACTTCGCGGCGTTCGAGATCAGGTTCGTCAGTACCTGCGTGAGGCGCGAGTAGTCGCCGATGATCCGGCACGGCAGATCCGGTAGCTTGACCCGGAGCTGATGCCCGTGCTGCTGGATCAGCGGGCGGGTTGCCTCGAGCGCCGCCTCGACGAGCACCGCGGGCTCGAGGGGTTCGCGATCGAGCGTGATCTTGCCCTGGGTGATGCGCGACAGATCGAGCAGCTCGTCGACGAGCTGGATCAGCTGCGCGATCTGGCGCTCCATGATCCCCAGGCTGCGCGTCAGCTGCTTCGGATCGGTCGCGATCTTCGCGACGTCGAGCGCGACCTTGAGCGGCGTCAACGGATTGCGCAGCTCGTGCGACAGCGTGGCGAGGAACTCGTCCTTGCGTCGATCGGTGTCGCGCAGGGTCGACGCAGCGTGCTTGCTGGGCGTGATGTCGAAGCCAGCCGCGATCACCCCGCCGTTCGAGATCGGCTCGACGTGAAATTCGTAGGTACGATGCGCGTGGTCGATCGCGAGATCGAGCTCGACGCGCTGGCCGGTGCGGCTGCGCATCACCTCGCGGGTGACCTCGCGGAACCGGTCCGCGTGTCCGGGCGCGAACATCTGCAGCATCTTCGTGACGTCGTCCGAGAGCTCCTTGCCGAGCACGTAGCCGCTGGTCGTGTCGCCGTGTTCGTCCAGGCTGAGCAGCACCATCGGGGCGTCGCGCAGCGCGATCCGGAGCAGCTCCTCGACGGCCTGCCGCGCCTCGTCGGATCGCTGGCGCGCCTCGAGTGCCTCGCGGAGGTCGCTGACCTCCACGAACGTCACGACCACGCCCTCGATCCGATCCTCGACCGAGCGATAGGGCAGGAGGCGGACCAGGTAGCGTCGACCCTCGCGACTCCGGACCTCGCGCTCGATCGTGTGCAGATCCGCGAGCACCTGACGGGCGAGCTCCGGCAGCTCGTCGCTGTCGAGCTTGTGGGTGAGGTGCGCGAGCGGCCGGCCGATGTCCGAGGGGATCACGTTGATGAGGTCGCGGACCTTGGGCGTGAACTTCTTGATATTGAGCTGGCGATCGAGGAACACGACCCCGATGTCGGTCGACGCCATCAGGTTCTGGAGATCGCTGTTGGCATGGCTGAGCTCGTCGACCTTGTCCCTGAGCTCGTGGTTCAGCGTGATGAGCTCCTCGTTGACCGACTGGAGCTCGTCCTTGCTCGTCTCGAGCTCCTCGGTGGAAGACCGCAGCTTCTCGTTGATCGCCTGGAGCTCCTCGTTCGAGGCCTTCAGCGCCTCGAGCGACGTCTCGTACTGCTCGATCGTCGAGCGCAACTGATCGCGCGTGCGATGGAGCTCGAGCTCGGGAGAATCCACCATGCCAGGAGTCGCAGCTCACCATACCCAGATCGGTTTCGCCAACCGATCTGGCGTCATCTGCAGGCGCTCAGGTGCAGGCGTCCGATGCTCACGCTCGACCGCGCCTCCTGTCAGCTCGGTGTCAGGCCGAGACCCGCGCCGCAGCGGCGAGCACCGGGGTACCGTGGGTGATTGCCTCGTGCGTGTAGGTCGGTGCGAGCCCGGGCGCGAGCGGGTGTGCGACGAGCTCGGACGACGCGAAGTGCTGCGGCAGCTCGGGACGATCGGGCACCGCGTCCGCGAGCGTCTTCTCGAGCACCATCGAGGTGTACTGGTCGAGCGTGGCCTCGCGCGTGTTGGCATTCAGGATCACCTCGACCCCGAGCTCGCGCGCATGTCGCGCCACGCCGCGGATCTCGCTCGATCCGGGAGCGTACGCGTCGACGCAGATGCCGTTCTCGCTGATCGTCCAGACGCCGCGATCGGTCACGACGACGAGCGAGTGGTTGCCGACGGTGTGGCCCGGGGTGCGGACGATCGCGAACCCTCCACCGATCGCGTAGTCACCGTCGAGCGCCACGATGCGATCGGCGGGCACCCCGTCGAGGCACTGCGGGATGTACCACTCGACCTGGAGGGGATGCAGCGCGATCAGGGTGTCGAGCTCGGCCCGCTGGGCGAGCAGCTTCGCGTTGGGCAGGAACGTGCGTCCGTCGGGCCCCGGTGCGAGGAGGCCGCGGACGTCCTGGACGTGCAGGTGATCGAACGTGACGTAGTCGACCGCGCTCGGCCGGACGCCCCACCTCGCGAGCGCGGCCGCGATCGTGGTGTGCACCTTCGAGAGCAGCTTCGTCGCCAACGAACCGTAGCGCTGCTCGAGTCTCGCGAAGTAGGGAGCCTTGGCCGAGCGCACGGCATCGCTGGGGTTGACGAGGATCGTGACGGTGCGGCCCCCCACGGCGACCTGCACGAGGTGCATGCGGTTGCGCATGAACACGTACGGGGCCGGCGAGGCCGCGACACCCTGCAGTCCGAACCGGGTGGGATAGGGGAAGGTCACGAGGTCGGCGGTCTGGACGCAGAGCGCAGGTCCACCGCCAAGGATGCGCTCGCGCAGCACGCGTCCGCTCTTGCGGACCGCGTCGAGCCGGGCACCGCTGCCACGGGTCGCCCACGCGGCATCGAGCTCCGAAATCCGGGTCAACTCGGGGGGCGTCGCAGGGATCGAGCTCATGGCCGGACCGTATCATCGGGGCGTCCGCGTGAGCCATCGCACAACATTGGAGACAACCCAGTGGATCTCTGCCAGATTGCCGATGGCGGCGTCCTGCATGGCTTCTTGATCGCGAAGTAAAGGTAGCTCGGAGGTGGTCGTGTTGGTTCTAGTGATCGTCCTGGCGTTGTTGCTTGCCGTGGTCTCCATGGCCTGGTGGCGTGCGCGTTCGCGAGCGAGCCGAGCCGAGATCGCGCACGACCAGTTCGTCGCGGATGTCGCCCACGACTTGCGCTCGCCGCTCACGGTGATCACGGCAACTGCGATGACCTTGCGTCACGACACCGGCGGGTCGACGAAGCTCGACAAGATCATCGGGGAGACCCATCGGCTTACCCGCATGTTGCAGAACCACGTCATCGCGGTGGAGGTCTCGGGCGATCAGACCACCCGGGCAAGAAATCTTCACCGCGAATGGATCACGGTGGAGGAGCTCGCGGGCAACGCCCTGGCACGACTCGACGCGGTGCTCGGGGAGCGGAACGTGAGAATGGAGTTTGGCGGTGAGGTCGTCGGACACATTGATGCCAGACTCGGCGAGGTCATGATTGGCAATCTCCTCGACAACGCCGCCAGGCACACGCCTGCCGGTGCCGCCATCACGATCCGCGCCGAGCAGGCCGGTGCCGGTGTGAAGATCGAGATCATCGACGCTGGGCCGGGGGTGCCCGTGCGGCGGCAACAGGCTTCTGCGGCGGGCGGGCGGGGCGGTGGCCTGGCCGTGTGTCGCGCGATCGCGGTGGCGCATCAAGGGTCCTTTGAAGTGCTCTCGCCTGGCGGCGGTGGCACGATGGTGCGCGTGTTGATTCCCGATGCTGAACCGCGCCCGGGCATGGCTCCGGCGCTGTTGGAGGTGGGCTGATGGAGACGGTGTTGGTGATCGAGGATGACCGCGAGGTTCGGCAGTTCCTGTCCGACGTGTTGCTCGAGCACGGTTTTCGTGTGGCGGAGGCCGCCTCTGCGGCGCAGGCAGACGAGTTGATCGAGAGCTCGAATCCGGTCGCGATCCTGCTCGATCTTGGGCTCCCCGACCGGGATGGGTTTCATCTGCTCGAGAAGATGCGGCAGCGCGGGCCGACGCCGATCATCGTGCTGTCGGCGCGCGATGGGGACAACGACAAGGTCCGGGCGCTCGACTCCGGCGCCGATGACTACCTGACCAAGCCATTCAGCCCGAGCGAGTTGCTCGCTCGGATCCGCGTCGCACTCCGCCACGCCCGTGGTCACGTGATCGTCGACGAGCCGATGCTGTCGGTCGGGCCGATCCAGATCGATCACGCGCGCCACGAGGTGATGGTCGACGGATCGCAGGTCCGGCTGACTCCGATCGAGTTCCGGTTGCTCGTCCAGCTCGCGCGTCGCGCTGGCAAGGTGATGACGCATCGCCAGCTGCTCGAGAGCGTCTGGGGCGCCAGCAAGGGCAACCAGACGCACTATCTCCGCGTCCACATGCAGGCGCTGCGTCGCAAGATCGAGCGAGATCCTGCGCGCCCGCGCTGGCTCGCGACCGAGCCGGGCATCGGTTATCGGCTGCGCGACGAGTAACAGGCGGGCTACGCGCCGAGCGACGCGCCAAGCCGGGCGAGGTGCGATCCTGCGCGGTCGAGGACTCGTTTCATGATCGCGGCGTCGATCGGCTTCAGCACGTGGTGATCGAAGCCGGCCGCGAGGGCCTGGACACGATCGGTCGACCGATCCGCCCCGGTGATCGCGGCCAGGAACAAGGGACGCCCCGACGCGAGTGCACGCAGCCGCCGTGCGACCTCGAAGCCATGGATGTCGGGCAGGTCCAGATCGACGAACGCGATGTCGGGCTCGAACGCGACGGCGAGGTCGAGCGCATCCCGCCCGCGGATCGCGATCCGGCATTCGTGGCCGAGCGCCTCGAGGAGCATGCTGATCGACAGCGCCGCATCGGGGTAGTCGTCGAGCACCAGGACGCGATGAACCGGGACGCGAGGCACCACAGCACGAGCAAGCCACATCATGGTGCAAGCGTCCAGCGCGTGGTCAGTGATTAGCCGCACCAGACGGACGTGTACGATCTTGATGCGGATCCGCATGCGCCCGCTCCGTCGAGCGAGCCCGTCGCGAGGCCGGGGTGAGAGTTGGCGCCCTCACCCGTTGCTCACGTTGCACGAGCGACGCCGGCGCTATGCTCGCCGCAGCCTCGTCATGCACCCCGATCCCCCGCTGCATGCTCGGATTCTCCTCGTGGACGACGAGGAAGATACCGCGTTGCTCCTGCGCGACGTGCTGCGCAATCGCGGCTTGCAGGTCGAAGCGGTGTTCAGCGGCGCCAAGGCGCTCGAGCTGATGAGGCACGAACCGTTCGACGTCGTGGTGACCGACGTCCAGATGCCGCAGATGACCGGCATCGAGCTGTGCGCACAGATCTCCGATCGCTACCCGGACTGCGCGGCGATCGTGCTCACCGGGTATGGCCGGCTCGACGTCGCGATCTCGGCGATGCGCGCGGGCGCGTATGACTTCCTCGCCAAGCCGGTCAAGGCCGAGGCACTCGAGATCGCGATCCGGCGAGCGCACGAGCGGTTCGCGCTGCAGCGCGAAGTCACGCGGCTCACGAACGTGCGGCTCTCGGACGCTCCCGTCGATGGCATCGTGGGCGAGAGCCCGGTCATGCGCGAGCTCGCGCGGGTCATCCGTCGCGTGGCGCTCAACGACGCGAGCGTGCTCATCACCGGGGAGTCCGGGACTGGCAAGGAGCAAGTCGCCAGGGCGCTCCATAACCTGGATCCCAATCGCCGCGATCATCCGTTCGTGGCGGTCAACTGCGGCGCGATGCCAGCGTCGCTGCTCGAGAGCGAGCTGTTCGGCCACGTCCGCGGCGCCTTCACCGACGCCAAGTCGTCCCGCGATGGGCTGTTCGTGCAGGCCGGGCGCGGCACGCTCCTGCTCGACGAGATCGGCGAGATGCCGCTCGAGATGCAGGCCAAGCTCCTGCGCGTGCTCCAGCAGCGCACGGTTCGCCCGGTCGGCGGCGACGACGAGATCGCGTTCGATGCCCGCGTCGTTGCCGCGACCAACCGCGATCTCGAGACCGATGTCGACGAGGGCAGATTTCGCGAGGATCTGTTCCATCGCATCAACGTCGTCGCGATCCCGTTGCCGTCGCTGCGGGCGCGCACCGGCGACATCCTGATCCTGGCGAACGCGCTGATCGAGCGCGCGGCCGCACGTCGCTGCACGTTCGTCCACGGGATCACGCGACGCGCGGCCCAGCTGCTCGTCGACTACGACTGGCCGGGCAACGTGCGCGAGCTCGAGAACTGTCTCGAGCGCGCCGTCGCCCTGGCGCGCGGGAGCGAGATCGACGTCGATGATCTGCCCCGCAAGATCGTCGAACACCAGGCCACGCGGTTCGAGCTGTCGACGTCCTCGGGGGCGCCGATGCTCACCCTCGACGAGATGCAGTATCGCTACGTCCGCCAGGTGCTGGCCGCGGTGGGCGGCAACAAGACCCAGGCAGCCCAGCTGCTCGGCATCGATCGCCGTTCGATCTACCGTCGGCTCGAGCCCCCGCCCAAGGCCACCGCCGAGCCGTGATCTGGCGCCCTCCGAGGCCGGAGTTCGGAGGTCTCCACCCAAGATCGGCTGGGTTTACCCGTAAGCGCAAGCGTAAGCGTCGGCGTAAGCGGATCTGGGGGCATGATCCGCTTGCGCTTACGCTGACGCTTACGCTTACGCCGGATCAAGCGAGCCGAACGTTGGGGGTAGCTGGGTCGCATACCCCTGAAAGTCGGGGGACTCCCGCCCTGGGTCTCTGGTAACGTGCCGGCCCGATGGCGGTCGACGACCTACGCTCGGGCACATGGGTCACATACATCGGCGGCCGTGCGACTTCTGCGCGACTCCGCAGGTGTCGCGTCGAGGTCCTGTCGGGGCCTGACGCGGGGCTCGTACGCGATATCGAGGCCTCGGTCATCCGCATCGG
Source organism: Deltaproteobacteria bacterium (assembly GCA_018262455.1). The sequence continues at coordinate 11,930 of JAGSPR010000162.1, forward strand.
GGCCCGCCGGGGCAACGATCTGCAGCTCTCCGATTCGAAGGTCTCGGGGCTGCACTGCGAGATCCGGCTCGACGATCGTGGCTACCGGCTGCGTGACCTCGACTCGACCAACGGGACGTACGTCTCGCAGCTCCGCATCAACGACGTCTACATCTCGCCGGGTGCGGTGATCGCGCTCGGCGGCACCCGGTTCAAGTTCGATCCGCTCGGCGACACGGTCGAGATCGAGCTGTCCGACAGCGACCGGTTCGGCTCGATGATCGGCCGGTCGGTCAAGATGCGCGAGATGTTCGCCCGGCTCGAGAAGCTGGCGAAGTCGGATGCCACGGTCCTCGTGACCGGCGAGACCGGCGTCGGCAAGGAGCTCGTCGCCGAGGCGCTGCACGACCATTCGCCCCGCGCGAACGGCCCATTCGTCGTGCTCGATTGCGGATCGATCCCGCCGAACCTGATCGAAAGCGAGCTGTTCGGCCACGAGCGCGGCGCGTTCACCGGGGCGACCTCGAGCTACGCCGGCGCCTTCGAGCGCGCCCACGGCGGGACCGTGTTCCTCGACGAGATCGGCGAGCTGCCCCTCGGGATGCAGCCCAAGTTGCTGCGCGTGCTCGAGCGCAAGGAGGTCCGCCGCGTCGGCGGCACGAAGACCATCGAGGTCGATCTGCGCGTGGTCGCCGCGACCAACCGCGACCTCGGCGTCGAGGTCAACCGTGGCCGGTTCCGCGAGGACCTCTACTACCGGCTCGCGGTGGCGCGTGTGCACGTGCCGCCTCTCCGGGATCGCAAGGACGATCTCGGGCTGCTGATCGAACACATCCTCACGATCACGCCTGGTGGCGAGACCGCGTCGATCGCGCAGGAGACGATCGACCTCATGATGAAGCACGATTGGCCGGGCAACGTGCGCGAGCTGCGCAACGTGATCGAGCGAGCCGTGCTGCTCGCCGAGACGCCGGAGAACGAGGACTCGCTCCGCCGAGCGCCTCAACCGCCCGCGCACGAGCCCTCGATCACCGCGACGCCGTCGCACACGGCGACCTCTGCCGACGCGTCGATGACGGTCCCGGTGGACGTTGGAATCCCGTTCAAGCAGGCCAAGCAGAACGTGATCAGCGAGTT
>JAGSPR010000445.1 GCA_018262455.1 Deltaproteobacteria bacterium
GCCAGCGCGCCGGCCTGCTCGTCGGCCGCGATCTCGGTACGGCCGAGGTGCGAGGCTGCCATCACGGCCTTGAGGGCGCGCGGGATCGTGAGCTCGGCGCGATACCGGATCCGCAGGCGTGGCGTGTCCTGCAGCGGGATCACCGAGCGCGCATGGATCGCCTGGCACTGGCTGAACAGGAACGGCAGCCGGCCCCCGGCGGTCTGTGAGGGCTCGAGCCACTGCAGGGCCGAGGCCTCGGGCGAGGTCTGGTAGCGGATCCGGATCGCGGTGGTGTTCGCGGGGAGCTCGACCCTGAGCCGTGCGCCCAGGATCGGCCTGGCCGGGTGGAGGACGAACGGCAGCGCGCGGCCGTCCTGGTCCACGACCGACTCGATCGCGAGGTCGCGGGTATCGAGATCGAGCGCGCCCGCGCCAGGGCGGCGGAAGGCCAGCGTCGCTTCGCCGTGCAGGATGGAGCGCTCGAAATCGACGCGCAGCGTCAGCGCGAGCGACTCGGTCTCCGGCTGGGTGTCGTCGCTGTACGAGTGCGGATCGGGGCGGGCCATGACCGGTTCATACACCACGACGTCCGTGGATCCGGAGTCCTAGCGAGCGATCGGTCGCTCGGCGCGGTTGCGAAACGTCACCACGAGGACGTCGCGATACGCCGGCTCCGCGGGATCGACGGGCTCGACCGGCGTGACGCCATGGTAGACGCGTTCGTCATCGACCAGCGCGGCGTCGAGTGGTGCGGCGAGCGTGAAGCTGCCGAGCAAAGGGCCCCCGGGCGCGTGGATCGTGGTGGTGCCGCTGGCAATGTTGCGGCGTTGCACGAGCAGCACCAGGACGAAGTGCACGCCATCGCGGTGCAGTCCCTCGGGCGTCGGGTTCGCTGCCTCGCCCGGGCGCGCCTCGATCCGGAACTGGTGGACCTCGATGTCCCACGCGGAGGTCTCGGGTGCCAGCGACTGAAACATCGCGCGACACCAGCGCAGGATCGTCGCCAGGCAGTGCGAGCGACCGACCTCGTCGGTCACCGGCTCGAACCAGCGCTCGATGCCCCCGTTGAGCGGGTTGTAATCCTGGCTCTGCCAGTGTGGAGCGTGGGGCCGCCGCACGACGGCTCCGCTCGCCTCCGACTCGTAGAGCGCGTGGCGTCGCCGGCGATACCGGCCACCATCCGCCATGTACTGATCGAGGTGGAGCTCGTTCCAGCTCGCGGCGAATGCCGGCCAGTCGTCGAGGCTCGCACCGGGCAAGGCGAGCAGCTGCGTCCGCATGTCGGAGCCGACCACGAACACGTAGCCGTGCGCGAGCAGCGGGCCGGCAAGATCGAGAGGCATCACGTCACGGCCAGTGTAGTCGGTCTGACCCGGTCAGGCCGCCATCGCGACGCGCGCGACCGCGATGAAGTGGCACGTGCACCCGAGGACGATCAACGCGTGGAACACCTCGTGGTAGCCGAACACCGCCGGGACGGGATCGGGCCTGCGGAACAGATACACGACCGCGCCGATGGTGAAGCACAGGCCACCCGCGATCAGCAGCAGGAACGCGGTCGGCTCGAGCGCCGCGTGGACCTCGGGGAAATACCCCACCACGATCCAGCCGACGGCGACATACAGCGCGGAGGTGATCGCGCGGGGCGCCCGTGGCCACACCAGCGCACGGAGCATCCCGAGCCCGGCGCCGGTCCACGCCAGGGCGAGCAGCTTGCCGCCAGTCGGCCCGGGAAGGCCGAGCAGACAGAACGGCGTGTAGGTGCCGCCAATGCACGCGAAGATCATCGCGTGGTCGGCACGTCGCCACCAGGTGAAGGCACGTGGCCCCCAGTCGATGCGGTGGAACGTGGCGCTGACGCCGAGCATGCCGGCGAGCAGCGTGGCGTAGATCGCCGTCGCCACCATCACCCGTCCGCCCGAGGACGTCGAGACGAGGACGACGCCACTCACGACGGCGACGTAGAACGCGATCTGGTGCGAGACCCCGCGCCATCGAGGCTTTGCGCTCGCGAGCGGCATCGTCATGGCCACCAGCGTGACCTGCTGGCGTCTCGCGGCTGCGAGGATCTGGTCATCGCTCGGTCACCATCTGTGGGTTCGTGGTAAGCGCAAGTCGCCAGATGGCGCACCTCGGACTGACCGGCATGACGATCCGCGCGCTCGAGGACCTGCTCGGCAGCCGGACCCGCGGGCTCGCCGCGGCGAAGTGGCTCTACGGCGCACGGCCGTGGACCTCCGTCGTGCCGCAGACGTTGCCCGGGGTGAGCCGCGCGTGCTGGGACAGCGTCCGCGCGCGATGCTCGCTGCCGGATGCGCGCGTCGTGACGAGCGCGGTCGCCGCCGATGGCACCACGAAGCTCCTCATCACGCTGGCCGGCAGCGCGGTCGAGACGGTGCTGATCCCGGCGCGCGGCCGCTCCACCGTGTGCGTGTCGAGCCAGGTGGGATGTAGCCGGAGCTGCAAGTTCTGCGCGACCGCCACCCTGGGGTTCGGGCGCAATCTGCGCGCGGACGAGATCGTCGCGCAGTACCTGATCGCCCGCACGCTCGCCCCGGCGGACGCACCCGCCAGCAACGTGGTGTTCATGGGCATGGGGGAGCCGATGGACAACGTCGACGAGGTGCTCGTCGCCGTGGAGGTCCTCACCCAGGCACCCGCGCCGCAGCTCGGGCACGCGCAGGTCACGGTCTCGACCTCCGGCGTCGTTCCCGGGATGAAGCGCTTCCTCGCGGAGTCTCGCGCCAGCCTCGCGCTCTCGCTCAACGCCACGACCGATGCCCAGCGGACCGAGATGATGCCGCAGAACAAGATCTGGGCGATCGAAGAGCTGCTCGGGCTGCTGCGAGACGACCGGCGCGTGCATCCCCGGCGCGTCCACTTCATCGAGTACGTGATGTTCGACGCCGTCAACGACAGCGACGCCGACGCCGCTCGCCTGGTCACGCTCCTCGCAGGCATCCACGCCCGGGTGAACCTGATCCCGCACAACCCGATCCCGGGCAGCCCGTTCGCGGCCTCCCCCGCCGATCGCATCGATCGGTTTCATCAGCTGATCAGCGCCGCCGGGGTGCGCTGCATCGTGCGCTGGCCACGCGGCCAGGACATCGCCGCGGCCTGCGGTCAGCTCGCGTGCACCTCGTGAGCTCAGGTGCGGTCGGCGACGAGCTGGCGGAGCTGCCAGGCCTGCACGTGGAGGTGCTGGCGCGCGGTGCGTTCGGTCTGGCGCATGCGGCCGGTCATCAACGTCATCGCGACGATGATCACGGCGGTGCAGACCGCGAGGATGACGTAGCTGCCGACCTCGCTCGTGAAGATCGGGGAGTGCAGCCGCATCGTCCCGTCGCCCACGTCGATCGTCGTGGCCAGTAGCCCGGCGCGCTCGGCGAGCCACGGTCCGACGACCGCGAGCCAGAGGGTGACCGCGACCGCGACCGCGCCGCGCCGCGACAGGTTCGCGCCGGCCACGACCCCGACGATCATCGCGGTGGCGAGCGGGATCCCGAGCAGGAACGGCGAGAACAGCCGCCCGATCACCACGATCACCGACGAGTTGAGCACGACGATCGGCCACGCCACGAACGCGACGCCAGGCCGGCTCATGTAGTACAGGATCCCCGCGTTGACGAGCGTCAGCGCGGCGATCGCGACCAGATACCAAGAATCGCTCCCGCTCGCCGCGAGCAGCGGGATGAACAGCAAATACCCGAGGTTGGTCAGCGAGGCCATGCGCGCTCTGCGGCGCAGGATCCCCTGGCTCTGGATCTCGAGCTCGTTCGTCACCTCGGCCGGGAGCTCGTGCGGCGGCTCGAGCATGAGGCGCGAGATCAGCTCGGCCGCCGCGCGCAGCGTCGGATCGAGGGCGATCGCGAGCCCGGCCTCGCGCATCGCGACCCGGCGATCGTTCGCCGCGAACGCGGCCGTCGCGGTCTCGAGGTGGTGGAGGGCGAGCGTGCGACGGAGCTCGAGGTCACGGTCACCGTCGAGGAAGCGCTGGACGCTCTCGCCGAGCTCGCGCGCGGTGGCGATCCGGTCGGCGCGATCGGTGGCGGTGGCGCGGGCACACAGCGCATCGAGCTCGGGCGGCGTCGTGCGGTCAGGGGCGCGCACGGAAGGCCGTGCCTCGACGCCCTCGAGTGCCGACGTCAGGCCCGCCTGGCCGCGCGGATGTAGCCGCTTGCCGGCGAGGATCTCGAACAGCACGCAGCCGAGCGAGTAGACATCCGCGCGCGCATCGAGCGCGCGCTCACCCCGGACCTGCTCGGGCGCCATGTAGCCTGCCGTGCCGACCGCGGTGCCGATCGCGGTCTCGACGCTGTCGGCACGACCTTCGCTCTCGTCGAGCTCGCCGAGCCGCTTCGCGACGCCCCAGTCGAGGACGTAGGTCTCGCCGAAGTCGCCGAGGATCAGGTTCTCGGGCTTGATGTCGCGGTGGAGAATCCCGCGGGTGTGCGCGAGCTCGATGGCCAGACAGGTATCGGCGAACGCGCGCAGCAGCCGCTGCCTCGGATACTTCGACGTGTCTCCGGCCGCGAGGATCTCGGCAAGCGTCGTGCCTGCGAGCTTCTTCATGGCGAAGTAGGGGAGGCCATCGAGGTCGCGCCCCAGCTCGTGCACGGGCACGATCGCCGGATGCTCGAGCTGACCCTGGATCTGCGCCTCGCGTACGAACCGCTGGATCTGGTTGTCGCTCGGGTTCGCATCGCGCATGCGCTTGATCGCGACCGGGCGATCGATCTGCTCGTCGTGCGCCGCGATCACCTCGCCCATCCCGCCGCGTCCGATCCGCTCTCCGATCCGATAGCGTTCGCCGCTGAGCCGCGTCGGTTCGGTGAGCGAACGCAACGATTTCCGCTCGAGCTTGGTCGGATTCGACACCGTGTGGGTCTGGAAACCCTCCTCGGTGGTGGGATCGTCTTCCATGCCCCCATCGTAACCCCGGACCCATGCCACGAGGCGCGGCCGGCTCGGTGTGATCAGTCCTCGATGGTGACGAGGCCGGTGCGCGGGGTCTTGCGCAGGGGCACTGCATCGGGCGCGCAGCTCAGGATCGTCTCGCTGTAGTCGTACGCGAAGCTGTTCGCGTCGATCGGGACGAGCGTCTCGGTGCCGAGCCACTCGCAGCCATCGTAGACCGAGGCGCGGACCTTGAACGTGATCGCCTGCAGCTCGGTGCTATCGAACTGAACCTTCACATCGCCGTCACGCCATGCGCTCAGATAGAACGCGTTCGGCTCGTCGACGGCGTGCAAGACCAGTCGATGCGTCACCGCATGACCATGGGTGG
>JAGSPR010000163.1 GCA_018262455.1 Deltaproteobacteria bacterium
TGAAGCGCAGCGCGAAACGGGGACGGTCACTCATGGAGATCGCGCCGGCTACCATGAGGTCTCCGGCTGCAAGGCTTCGAAAATTCTAGTGCCCATTGCATCGGCTTCGCAAGCAAACGCCTGTTATTCGGTGCCCATGGGTTCGTCGTTCAGCGGTTCGTGCGGCGGCCGGAGCGCATTGACGACCCGCCGGTAGACCTCTTCGGAAACCACCAGGCTGGAATGACCGAGCGGGACGGTCACGGCGGTGGCCCCCGGCAGGCGCGTGGTAGCGAGCGGGACGACCCAATCGCGCACGGCGGCGACCGTGTGGACCTCGACTCCGGGGGGGATGGGGCCTTGCGCGAGCTCGTCCATGAACCGGCTGCGCGGCAGGAGCTGCCAGGACGAGGTCGACCACAGGCCCAAGGTGACCACCCCGGCCAGGGCCGCCCAGGTCCCCCGGACCGGGGTCCCCATCATCAGCAGCTTGCGGACGCGGGCGTGGCCGCCGAGCTTCTTGACGTAGTAGAGCCCGATGAGGCCCCCCATCGAGTGGCCGATGATGTCGATCCGCTGCGACGGGGTCTGCGCCAGGATGCGCTCGATCTTGCGATGGATGAGGAACGCGGACCGCCGGATGTCGCGGACGTTGAGCGTGCCGAGGTTGAACGACACGACGACGAATCCGTCTTCGACCAGCCGGCGCTCGAGCACGTACATCGACCCTCGGGTACCGAGGAAGCCGTGGATGATGAGGACCGGTGGGGCGTCGGGCGTGACCTGGTCGAAGGCGTCGACGCGCCGGATCCGGTTGCCCCGCACGAGGTGTCGGAGGTACGACAGGCCATCGGCACCACCGGCCACGTCCTGGCCGATCGTGCTGCGCTTGCCGAGCCATCGACGCGGCGCTTCGAGCGCCCAGCGGATCAACCAGGACGAGCGCTGAACCACCGGCTTGCGTGAGTTGGGATCGGACACCTCGATCACGATAGTCCGAGAACCCGCCGGAGACGACGCGGCTGGATCGCTTCGCATCGGCTGCGCATCAACTCCTTGGTAGGATATTCGACTACCCGGCCCCCGACGAGCCTCGGAGAGGCGGGCGCATCCAATTTCCAGCGTTCGCGGCGATGCGCAACTTCCGGATCGAGGGCGGGCGACCCGGCTTGGATTGATTGCATGTCGGATCAGATCCACCCCTTCAACGCATCGCGTCATCGGCTGGCTTCGAGTACATTCTTGGTCCGGTGACCGCTACGACCATGGGGCGCGTGGGCCGCTACCAGCTGCTGGAGCCGATCGGAGTCGGCCCCACCGGCACCGTGTCGCGCGCGAAGGTATTCGGAGTCGCTGGCTTCGAGCGCCAGTTCGCGATCAAGCGCTTCCACACCGAGCTCACCACGACGGCGACGATGGCCCAATCGTTGTCGGCGGCGGCGCGTGCGTACGGCGGGCTGGAGCATCCGCGGATCGCGCGGATGTCGGAGTTCGGGGTCGCGCAGGGCACGACGTTCACCGCCGTCGAGCTCGTCAGCGGCCTCGATGCCACGCGGTTGATCGCGGAGGCACGGCTCGCGAACACCACGCTTGCGGCAGGCGGCGCGCTCGCCCTCGTCTCGCAAGCCGCTCGTGCGGTCGGCTACGCTCACGGTCGCGGGCTCACGCACCTGGGGCTGTCGCCGACGAACGTCATCGTGACCCCCGAGGGTGACGTCAAGATCACCGACTTCGGAATCCTGTCGTCGACGTTGCCGCAGCGCCCGATCGACGTCGCCCGGCTCGCGCAACGGATCCAGTACCTCGCGCCCGAGCAGCTCACGAACGAGGCCACCTCGGCGGCCACCGACGTCTTCGCGCTCGGCGTGCTCGCGTACGAGCTCGTCACGGGACAGCGCACGTTCCACGGCGAGACGCCGCAGCAAGTCGCGCAGTCGGTGATGGCCGGTCCGCCCACCGAGCCGCCGCTGCCCCGGCCGATCGCGCGCGTGCTCCAGCGCTGCCTCGCCCGCTCGCCGTTCGAGCGATTCCCCGATGCCCGCGCGCTCGCCGATGCCCTCGATGCAGCGCTCCGAGTCGCGCCCGTGCCGGGGACCCGCAAGGATATCGGCACGCTCGTCAAGCAGACGCTCGAGCGCCTCGCAGAGCTCCACACCAACGAGCTCTCGGGTGTCGTCGCGTTCAACTTCAACCCCGGCGCGCTCGGCAATGCGCCGGTCGCGGCGCCCTACCGTGACACGCAGGAGGGCGAGCAATCCACGACGGAGTTCGTGCGTCCCGATACGCCGGTCTCCGGTCCTGCGCCCCTCGTCGGACCCGTGCGTGAGCGCGAGCCGTCCGCCAGCGCGACGATGCCGGAGGTGATGAAGCCTCCATCCGCGACGGTGATGGGCATGCGGGCGCCGCCGATCCCCATGCCGCAGAGCGGGACACCTGCCATTCCCGCGGCGCCAGCGCCGGTGAACCCGTCGAGCACGCTACTCGGGATGTCGACGACCTCCCGAGCCGTGCCTGCGATTCCCACCATCAAGCCGCCGCAGGCCGCGGTCAAGCCGACGCTCGGCGCGGTGCCACCCCCGCAATCGAACCCGCCGACGCCACCGATGCTCGCGCCAGAGGCGGACCTGATGCCGCCGGATCGCCCGAGCTCGACCGCCGTCAGCCCGCTGCGGATCTCCACCGCGCCACACGCCGTGGCGCCCGTTCCTTCGCTCGCGTCCCGCCCGAGCACGAAGTCCGCGCTGCATGTCACCCTTCAGGGGACGCCGAGCGGGCCGACGCCGAGCAGGTCGACGCCGAGCGCGCCGATGCCCAGCGGGCCGTCGCCGAGCGCGCCGACGCCGAGCGCGCCGTCGCCCAGCGGGCCGTCGCCCAGCGGGCCAGTGTCCAGCAGGCCGATGCCCAGCGGGCCGGTCACCATTCCGGAGCCGCTCGAAACAGTCCCGCCGCGCTCGCCGTTTGGCACCCTGCCGCCATCGAGCGATTCACCCGGCGAGGCCCGCACCGACCTGCTGATCGAGACCGACCCCAACGAGGTGACCATCGATCGGCTGATCGCGCTGCCCCCACCGCCCGATCGCGGGCCCGAGCTCGAGCTCGCCGAACCGCGCAGCCCGACCGCGACCGAGCTCGAGCTCGAGCTCGAGCCCGCGCCCGCGCCCGGCCCGACCGCGCACGGACACATGGTCTCCGAGCAGCACAGCCAGACCTCGCTCGGCCTTGGCTCGCTCGGCCTCGGCCTCGCGGTGCCTCGCACCCTCCCACCGACGCCCGAGCTCGTCCCGAGCGTCGAAGATCCCCGGATCGAGGACGAGCTCGAACAGACGACGAATGTCGTCACCCAACCCGAGCGCAGCTCACGTGAGATGGTCGAGCAAGCCGAGCAGGCTGTCGCGGCGCTCGACGCGAGACACCCCGATATTCAAAGCGAGCGCCTGCGGCCGAAGCTGCCCGTCGCCCCGCCGCAACACCCGGGCCCGTACAATCTCGAGACGTTCAACATTCGCGCGGCCCCTGCCCGATCGAATCGGACCCCGTGGATCATCGGCGGCGTGCTCGGATTCGTCGCGAAGATCTTGCTGTTCGATGGCGAGCCGAAGCCGGACAAGCTGGCGACCGCCGCGCCCGGGGATGCCGGCGATCGCGCGCACGTCGTCCCCGCCGACGCCGCGATCGCGGTCGCGGCTGTGCTCCCCGATGCTGCTGCCGCCGCCACTCCGCGCGATGCCGCGGAGGTCGCGCCTGCCGATGCCGGCAAGCCCCCGACTCCCGGTGACGATGTCCTGACGATCAGCTCGACGCCCGCAGGCGCGCGCGTGTTCCTCGACGGCGCCGATGCCGGTGCGACCCCGCTCAAGCTGCCCGGTACGCTCGATCGCCACACCGTCGCGCTGGTGCTCCCGGGTCACGAGCTGTACGTCGCGCAGGTCGATGGCCACGGCTCGTTCGCGATCCCGATGAAGGCGGTGACGCCGAGCAACGGTCCCGCTGGCATCAAGGTGCTCAAGTGCAGCAAGGATCGCTTCTACGTGTTCGTCGACGGCAAGCCGACCGGCCAGAACTGCCCGACCGAACGCATCGGAGTCGAGGTCGGGCCGCACGTCGTCGAGGTCTATGACGTGGTCTCGGAGACCCGCCGCAAGTGGGAGATCGAGGTCAAGGACACTCGGCTGTCGTATCGGGTCAAGGTCGAGTGACCGTCGTCGGCTAGTCGTCGTCGGCTAGTCGTCGTCGGCTAGTCGTCGTCGGAAGCAAGGTCGTCGCCGTCGAGCTTCTGCCGCGGATCGAGCCCGTACTTGCGGATCAGCTCGCGCAGGTGCTTGCGATCGATCTGCGCCTCACGCGCTGCGGCCGACAGGTTCATCTTGTGGCGGCGCATCAGATCTTCGATGTACTCGCGCTCGAACATCTCGACCAGCTGGCCCTTGGCCTCCTTGAACGGGAGGTCGGTGCGGATCCCGAGGCTCGGGGCAGCCTCGCTGACGAGCGCGTCTTCGAGGTTGATCGACGAGCCGCGCGCGAGCAGGCAGGCGCGCTCCATCACGTTGCGGAGCTCGCGGACGTTGCCCGGCCAGCTGTGCCGGACGAGGCGCGCCATGTCGTCGGACGTCACGTTGAGGCCCTGGCCGAACGAGTTGATGAAGTGGTTGATCAGCAGCGGGATGTCGCTGCCGCGCTCGCGGAGCGGCGGCACGCTGACGCGGATGACCGCGAGCCGGTAATAGAGATCCTCGCGGAACGCCTTCTTGGCGACCTCCGCGCGCAGATCGCGGTTGGTGGCCGCGACCACGCGAACATCGATCTTCTCGTAGGTGTTCGAGCCGACCTTCCGGACCGCGCGCTTGTCGAGCACGCGCAGAAGCGAGGGCTGGAGGTCGAGCGCCATCTCGCCGATCTCATCGAGGAAGATCGTGCCGCCGTGGGCCTCGGCGAAGGCGCCGCGGCGATCGGTGATCGCGCCGGTGAAGCTACCCTTGACGTGACCGAACAGCATCGATTCGATCAGCTCGCGCGGCACCGAGCCGCAGTCGAACACCACGAATGGCCCATCGCGCCGCGGCGAGTGGTTGTGGACCTCCTCGGCGATCAGCTCCTTGCCGGTGCCGGTCTCACCCTCGATCAGGACGGTCGCGTTGGTGGCAGCGACGTCTTCGAGCAGCGTGAACATCTGGCGCATCTTCGTGTCGCCACCGACGATGGTGCCGAACGCGGTGAGCGGAGAGGGCTCCGGATCGACGATCTCCTCGTCGGGCAAGAACTTGATCACCGTGCGCCCGAGCTTGACCTCGGCGCCGAAGCCGATCGCGATCTTCTCGAACCGCGACCCCTGGATGAAGGTCCCGTTGGTCGACCCGCAGTCGATCATCATGACCTCTTCGCCGACGAGCTGGGCCTCGAGATGCTTGCGCGAGACGGTCTTGTCGGTGAGGACGAGGCTGCACTGTGCACCCGAGCCAAACGACACCGGCTCCCGGGTCAGCCGGACGGCTTCGCCGCGATCAGGCCCCTTGATGACGACGAAGATCCCGCCTTGATTCTGCCGCGAGTAAGACGGGGCATCGTCGAGAAGCGCCGTGACATTGGAGCGATCCTTCGACATCTCTACCGGACCCGGCCATCGTAGCTGGGGTGCAACGTGCTGTAAATACGCCGGGCTACTTGCCTTGCTGCACGGCGATCTCGGGTCCCGACAGCGCGACGATCATCGCTGCGACGCCCGCCACGACCAGGATCGCCACGATCACCATCCAGGGCCGGATCCTGGAGCGCGACCTGCGAGCATTTCGGGATACCGAGTCGGGGCGGTGGGCAGCGGTCCACGGCAGCGGGGCCTGCGGGTAGGTGGTCGGCAGCGGAGGCAGCGGAGGCAACGCCGGCGGAGGCGGAGGCGGCAGGCGGGCAGCAGGCGGTCCGTCCGGGGGCAACCGGGCCGAGGGACGCGTTGGAGCGTCGTACGGGGGCGTCCGCGGCGGCGGCAGCGGCGGCGGCGGCGGTGCCACCGGGTCCGAGTCGAGCCGGCGCGATCTCGAGTCCCCTCGTCCCCCGGGCTCGAGATCGACCAGCGGCTGCGAGCCCGCCGTTCCCGCCTCGAGATCGATCAGGTTGATGAGCGAGGTCAGCTCGACCCCCTGGAACTTGCCGACCTCGGTCTTGGGACGAGCCGCGGCCCGCGCATCGTTGGCCCGCGCCGCGATCGAGTGGATCGACAGCGGACCGCCGGCGATCTCGCGGTCGATGTCAGCCTCGTCGTCCTCGTCGTCGTCGTCGGCGACATTGTAGACTTCGGTGCCCGGGCGCTTGGCCAGGCCGAGGTCCTCGTCCTCCTCGTCCTCGACGCGCCACTGCTCGATCGGGCCGCATGCTTCGAGCAGCTCCTTGGCCAGCTCGGGCGCCGCCATCAGCAGGCCATGACGATGCGCGCACCGCGTCAAAGCTTCGTTGAGCTCGCCGGCGGTCTGGTAGCGGGTGTCGGCCGAGATCGCCAGGGCGCGCGCCATGATCGCGTCCAGCTCCGGCGGCAGGCCTGGCACCTTGCGCGAGAGCTGAGGGACCGGCTGCGAGTAGATCTCGTCGGCGGACGTGGTCAGTCCGGCGTGGACGAACAGTCGCTCGCCCGTGAGCACCTCGTACATGCACACCGCGAGCGAGTACAGATCCGACCGGTGGTCGAGCGGCTCGCTCTTCGCCTGCTCGGGCGACATGTAGCCGATCTTGCCCTTCACCTTGTAGAACAGCGAGTTGTGCGTCGCGGCCTTGGCGATGCCGAAGTCGGTCAGCTTGACCTCGCCCGAGTACGACACCAGCACGTTCGATGGCGAGACGTCGCGATGGATCAGCTTCAGCGGCTTGCCATCGAAGTCGCGCTTGACGTGGGCGTAGGCGAGCGCGGAGAGCACCTCGCGACAGACGTAGATCGCGGCGGCCGTCGAGAACCGTTTGCCGCGCCGCTTGGCCCGCTTGAGCAGCGTGCGTAGATCGCCGCCCGGCAGGTACTCCATGACGATGAAGAACTCACCGCCCGCGGTGACGAGATCGATCGTGTGGACGATGTTGGCGTGATCGAGGGTCGCCGAGAGCTTGGCCTCGCGCAGGAACAGGTCGATGAACTCTTCCTGCTTGGTGAACTCCGGAAGCAGCTGCTTGAGCACCACCTCCATCTCGAACCCGCCGGCACCGAGCTTCTTGCCGACGTAGATCGCGCCCATCCCACCCTCGGAGAGGTGCTCGAGGACGACGTAGCGATCGATGGGTGTACCCCCGACATCGACCATGGAGGCCGCAGTGTACCCCAAGGGCACTTGCTCGCCGCGCGGCTCGCTGGGGTAACATCGAGGGCGTGGAGAGGTACCGGCTTGGCCCCATCCGCGAGGTGCGCATCCGCGACGAGCGGGCCCACAAGGGGGGCCTCGCCACCGCCGTCGGCGATGCGCAGGCCACCGCCGCCGAGGTCGCCGCCGCCGCCGCTCGGGTCGCCGCCGCCCGCGGCACGCTGGCCGATGCGCGTCGCACCTACCTCGCGCTCGTCGAAACCGGCAGCACCCTCAGCCTGCTCGCGCTCGCGGACCGGTTCTGCGCCCGCCGCCGCCGCGACCTCGAGGCCTCCATCGCCGAGCACCTGCGCGCCGAGGCCGCCCACACGGGCCGGCTCGGAGACGTCGAGCTCGCCCGAGGGCGGCTGGTCCACGCCCGCGCCGAACGCGAGGTCACCGAGCGCCACTTCGCCCGGTGGCGAGAGACCCAGCACAAGCTCGCGGAACGCCGCGAAGACTGATCCGGATCGGGTGGGAGCCCCTGACCGCCCCAGCGCGCCAGGCAGCCAGGTCTTGCCCAGGCGTGGTTCGGTCCACGTCCACGACGCAGAGGTCCGGACGTCCGTGCGGTCCATCCTTTGACCGTCGCGAGCAACCGCGCGTTCCGGCCGGTGTCTGGACCCCATGCGCATCTTCCTGGTTTCCGCCCTCCTTGCCTCGCTCTCCGCGGTCGCCGCCGCGAACCCCGCTCCGGACGTCACGAAGATGGCGACCGACGACTGCGCCCGCGCGCGCAAGCAGAACAAGACCTGCGTGCTCTCCATCGGAGCCGAGGATGTCGACGGCAAGGTGCCGACGGTCAGCGATCCAACGATCGCGGTGCCGGGCTTCCACCGGCTCGATTCCCTGATCCGGCTCCGCCGCGACTTCGTGCTCGAGATCATCAAGACCGCCGAAGACCTGTGAGCCTTCGGCGCGCGCCCTGCGGCGCTGCCGGCTATACTCTGCGGTGATGCGCCTCCTGTGGATCGCCGCGCTACTCGTTGCTGGCACGGCAGGCGGTTGCACCGAGCCCCGGAGCGCGACCTGCACCCAGGTCTGCAAACGCGAGGCGGAGTGCGTCGAGGAGACCGGCAGCAAGATCCCGTTCGAGGTCAAGGAGTGCATCGCGGCGTGCGCGGCACTCGAGCACGATGCCGCGAACAACGCGGCGAAGGTGCAACGTCACGTCGACTGCGTCCGCCAGCAGACGTCGTGCGCGGCCGTGCTGGAATGTAAGTGACGTGCTGTCGGCAACGAGCAGGCGTGCGTTCGCTGGCAGCACGCTGGAGACGACGATCTTCCTCGAGCGCCGGCTTCGCGCGCACCTGGTGAGCCGGGACCGGCTGCTCTACGATTCCACGTACGCTCCGCCCGGCAAGAAGCCGACCGAGCTCGTTCACCTGTACGCCAGCCTGCACGGCACGTTCGCGCTCGAGGGAGCCCTCCCGATCACCGGCCGCCAGGCCTACGTGCTCGCAGAGACCGAGTTCGATCGGGTGGTGGCCGGCGCGCGGAAGTTTCGCTCGTACGGTGCGCCCGGCGTCATCGTCGAGCTCCGGATCCCGGCGGCCGATCTGCGGTGTCCGGTCGGCATCGACCACGGGCAGGTCCCGCTCCCCGACGCGGTGTGGGAGGCGTACGCCGCGCTCGAAGAACACCGCTCCGAGGCCACCTTGCATCAGCTGATCGTGGCGCTGGGCGCGGCGAAGATCCTGTCGCGCGATCTGACGGCGAGCGTCGTGACCGTGGAGCCAGAGCGCTTCGTCCGGTTGTGGGCCGCGCTCAAGCCACTCTACGAGGACCTCGCCACGTCGACGTCGCTCAAGCAGATCGCGACGATCACGAAGCTGTCGCTGCGCCAGCTCGGGCGCGATCTCGGCGAGGCGACCCGCACGTTCGGCCTCTACGGCGGCGGGTTTCGCGACGCGATGCGGGTGCTTCGGCTCCGGGCAGCGGTGCTCCTGCTCTCGGCGCCCGAGGGCTCGCCGAGCGAGGTCGCGCGCGCGGTCGGCTACGGCAGCCTCGACGCGATGGGACGCGCGTTTCGCGACGCGAACCTACCGGCGCCGAGCCTGGTGCAGGACGCCGTGCGCTATCCGGCCTGAGAGCTCAAGCGAGCAGCGGGCCGAGCACGAACACGATCAGGAGGGTCAGGAAGATCACGAGCAACGTCACGCCTCCTGCGATCCCGAGCTTGCTGAGCCGTACGCCGGGTGGCAACGGCAGCGTTCGCCGCGTCTGCCCCGGATCGATCAGCGGCAGCCACGCGATGACCGCGAGCTGGATCCCCGCCGCGAGCAGATAGATCTTCGAGTACTCGAGCCCGTCCTCGGCCGGGCCGGCGAGCTTGTAGCCCAGCGTCGTCGAGAAGTTCGCGAGCGCCATGTAGGCGGTGAATTGCATGGCGGCGACGCGCGGCCACGACACCGCCATGCACACCGCGAACAGCGACACCGTGACCACGGCCACGCAGAACGTCTCGATCATGGCCACGGCCCAGACGAACGTGTGGTTCGACCAGGCCGCCTCGGACGTGCCGAAGACCGTCCACAGGGTCGCGAGCGCGACGCACCCGATCGCGGCAAGCCGCCGGCTGCCGACCCGCTCGGCGAGCAGGCCGCCCACCGCCGCGCCGGCGAGCCCGGCCAGCAGGCCGTAGAGGCCCGTCATCTTCCGGTACTCGTCGGGACTCCACCCGAGCTTCTGGACGAACAGCACCGGCGAGATCGCCGTCAGGATTCCTCCTGCGAGCTGGTACGAGAGCATCAAGCCGCCGACGAGCAACGCCGAGCGCAACGTGAACGCGGTGCCGATCGAACGGAACAGCGGGCCGATCGCGGGGCGCGCCGCCGCGGGGCCCGAGCTCTCGCGCACCAGCAGCGGGACCATCATGATCGCGAACAGGATCGACGCCTGCACGATCAGCGAGGTCTCGAAGCCGAACCAGTCGATGATGTGGCCCAGCCCGTACGCGCCGACGATGCCGCCAGCGTACTTCGACGCGTACATGAAGCCGTTCGCGCGACCACGCTCGTCATCGCCGAGCAGATCGACGGCGAGCGCATCGACCGCGACGTCCTGCAACGCATTGAACACCGTGTGGGCGAAGATCATCCACACCAGCAAGTCGAGGTTCGCGGTGAGATCGGGGATCAGCAGCATCGCCCCGACCGTCGCGGCCATCATCCCCTGCGCGAGCACGATCCATGGCCGCCGCCGCCCCAGCGACGGGATGGTCACCGCGTCGATCACGAAGCCCCACACCCACTTGAACGCGTAGGGCAGCGTCGTCATCGCGAGCGCCGCGCCGGTCGCGGTCGCGTCGAGCCCGCGCGATGCGAGGTACGTGGGCAGCGTGATCGCCATGAAGCCCCACGGCATGCCCTGCGCGAAATACAGCACGCACAGCGTGAACAGCCGCAGCCAGCGTCGCTCCGCGAGGCTCACGCACGACAGCGTAACACCGGCCGCCGACGCGGCGCGCTGGTCACCGATCGCTACCGAGGCCCAAGGTGAGCGAGGCGCCCAGCGACCGGTAGACATCCCCACGCTCCTGCTCGCCGTTGCGAACCCGCGGCATCCCACCGACCGCGCCGGTCAGCGCGAAGCGCACGCCGTGGACCACGCCGGTCGGCCGCCGCGCGAGGTCGACCGTGAGGCTCGCCGTGGCGGCCGAGTAGATGCCCTCGAGCTCGGCATTGACGAACCGATCCTGGCCGTCGAGGTCGCAGTCGACCCCATCGCCGGCCCCGTCGACGCAGTACCGCCCGACCGCGCGCAGGTGGGTCGCGGAGACGGTGGCTTGCGCGTGGACCGCCAGCCAGCGCGTGACCGGGATCAGCTCCGCATCGACCGCCAGCTCGCCGCCGAACCGGGTGGCGCTGTACGAGGCGCCGCGGGACTCGCCGCTGACCTGCGTGCCGTACAGGACGCCGGCGATCGCGATCGTGTCATCGAGCTTGCGACGCAGGCCGAGCATCGGCTCGAACGCGTGGTCGTCGCCCCAGCCACGCGCGCCGACGATGAGGCCCTGGGTCCCGACCAGCCGATCGGGCTCGACCACCGCGGCCAGCTGCTGCGTCCCGCCCTCGATGCCGTTCGGCTGCTGGTGGGCGACCGAGCTCAGGTAGTACGCGGGCATGCTGCCGACCTGGGCTTCCACGCCGGGGCGATCTGCGGGGATCGCCGAGATGCCGGTGGTCGCCGGCATCGGGCCGAGGGTGGTGCATGCGGTGGCAAGGACCGCGATTGCCAGCATCGTCTTCATGCAACGAAGACACGCGACGGGCCCCCGCCTGCGACCCGAAATCGCCGGCACCCCCTGGCACTTGCCATCCGGATCCGCGGCATTTCGTGCCAGGCTTCGGCGGTGTTCGGCGACCCGGCACTCATCGGAACGCCGCGCTGATGACGATCACGGTGATCGTCCTGTTCGCGGTCGGCGCGCTGTGCATCGCCGGCACCTTGCTCCTCGTCCGCGGCAGGCCACCCGTACCACCCACGCCGTCTCCCGGCGGCCCCCAGCTCCACGATCGCGCGATCGTCACGCTGACCGGGACCGTGCGGATCGCGGGCGAGCCCCTGATCTCGCCGCTCTCGGCGCGACGCTGCGTGCTCTACGAGGCGTACGCGAACCTCTACGAGACCACCGGCGACACGCGCACGCTGATCGCCCAGCTCGCCAAGCGCGCGATGGTGACGTTCGAGCTCGAGACTCCGGTCGGCATCGTCATCGTCGACGGCAGGGAAGCGGATCTCGAGCTCGTCCCGACCCCGGTCTTCCCGCGCCGGCCCGAGCGCGAGGCGGCGTTCCTGCGCGCGCACGACCGTGCCGAGTCGCTCGTCGAGACGACCACGTTCGAGGAGATCTCGGTCGACCCGGACAGCCTGGTCTCGGTGCGCGGGATGGCCGTCAGCGATCCGTCGTCGACCCAGTTCCGGCTGGTCGCGCACGGCGAGCAGCAGCCCTTGACGATCGGCACGCCACGCCGGATCGCGTTGATCGTCCACGAGGGCCAACGTGGCTGACCCGATCCGGATCTCGAGCCTCACCTTGGCGGTGATCGAGGGCGTCATCATGGCCGCGAGCGGTGGCCTCATCTTCAAGTCCTGGTACTTCGACGCGCGCAGCCGGATCTACCGCAAGCTTGCCCGCCTGCCGCGAACGCCGGTCGGGGAAGTCACCGAGAACCAGCTCGTCCGCGTGGTGGGCCTGGTGAAGAACCTCGAACATTCCGTGGTCGCCCCGGTGAGCGGGACGCACTGCGTGTACTGGAACGTCTCGGTCGAGCTGAAGGACACCGGCAAGTGGGTGGAGGTCGTCAACGAGTCCAACGGCACGCCGTTCGTGCTCGCCGATGACCCTGCGTACGTGATCGTCGATCCGCGCAACGCCGACATCACGACCAAGCACCTGCGCTACCTGCCCCACCTCGGGCCCAACCTGTTCCTCGATCGCTTCCTCGCCAAGCACGACCTGCTGCGGCGCAAGCCCTCGGTCCGGATCCGCGAGATGCGGATCGAGATCGGCGAGACGTTCACGATCATGGGGGTCGGCGTCGGCGACCGTGATCCGCTCGCCGCCCAGCCCGATGGCTATCGCACCGAGCGCACGACGTGCTTCCGGTTCGAAGGCTCGAAGCGCTACCCACTCGTCGTCAGCGACGACCCGTCGCTGCGCTAGCTCCGGTGCGACAGCGGCAGTGGTGCGACGATCGATGCGACAGGTCGCTCCTTGCGCGATCCTCCAGC
>JAGSPR010000027.1 GCA_018262455.1 Deltaproteobacteria bacterium
GTCGACAAGCCGAACTCCCCGTTCGGTATCGGCTGCGAGTGCAACAACATTCCCGACGGCATCTGCCCCGCGATCGCGTGCGGCAGCGATCCCGATTGCGCGCAGTGCACCCCGGATTGCACCGGGCGGACGTGCGGCGACAACGGCTGCGGCGGTGAGTGCGGCACCTGCGACGTTGGCAAGCAGTGCAGCGCGCTCGGGCAGTGCGAGGCGATCTGCGTTCCCAACTGCATCGACAGGCAGTGCGGCGACGACGGCTGCGGGGGCTCGTGCGGGACGTGCGACGGCACCTGCCGACCCGACGGAACGTGCGACGGCACCTGCGTGCCCACCGGGTGTGGCGGCAAGGAGTGCGGCACCGACGGCTGCACCGAAGGCGCATGCGGCGGCTGCACCGACGGGCTCGAATGCAGCAACGACAACCTGTGCGATTGCCCGTTCTTCTCGACGGTCAAGTACACGTTCACGCTCGCGCCGCAGGCCGGCTTCCCCGCCGACTTCACGTCGGTCGCGCTCAACCTCACTCACGTCGGGCTCAAGGACGCGCTCAAGAAGGACGGCGCGGTGCTCGGGTTCGCGACCGGCCAGAAGCAGACGTTCACGATGACGGTCAACGGCTGTCGCCCCAAGATCCGGATCAAGCGCGAGTACACGCTGACCGGTGGCAGCTGCGTCGCCGACCAGCTGATCACGGGCCGGACCGACTTCACGATCTCGCCGCCGACGCCTCAGGCCGGCGGCGGCTGCACGACGACCGCGTTGTAGCGCCGCTCCGGAGGCGATCGTGTAGGTTCAGCCGGTGCGCTTCTTGTTCGTCATGATGCTGGTGGCCGGTGCAGCCTGTAAGGATGACAGGCCACCTCCTCCACCACCTACGCAGCCACCCACGCCCCGCGTCGTGGCCCCGGAGGTCGACCCGTACGCCGACGAGCGCGCGCGCATGGTGCGCGAGACGATCGAGAGCCGCGGGATCCGCGACAAGCGTGTGCTGGCGGCGATGCGGGCGGTGCCGCGCCACTCGTTCGTGCCTCCGGCCATCCGCGCGCGCGCCTACGAAGACTCGGCGCTGCCCATCGGGTTCGGGCTCACGATCAGCCAGCCATTCATCGTGGCGACGATGACCGAGGCCGCGCACATCAAGAGAGGCAGCCGGGTGCTCGAGATCGGGACCGGCAGCGGCTACCAGGCCGCCATCCTCTCCGCGCTCGGCTGCCAGGTCTACACGATCGAGATCAACGAGGAGCTCGCGAAGCGCACCGACCTCGTGTTCAAGGACCTCGGCCTGACCACGATCCAGTTTCGCACCGGCGATGGCTACTTCGGCTGGCCGGAGGCGGCGCCGTTCGACGCGATCATCGTCACGGCCGCGGCGCCGCGCGTGCCGAAACCACTGCTCGACCAGCTCAAGCCCGGCGGCCGGGTCGTGATCCCGGTCGGCATCGACGACCAGAACCTCGAGGTCGTGACCCTGGACGCTGACGGGACCCACGTCGAGGAGTTGATGCAGGTGATGTTCGGGCCGATGACCGGCGAAGCGCGGAGGAGGAAATGATGCGCCCGGGCGTCTTGATCGTGGCGATGGCGGCGTGCGGCAACGATCCGCAACCATCCGCCGCCCCGCAACCACCCGCCGCCCCGACGCCGGCGCCGGCCCAGCTCGACGCTCGCCCCGAGCTCGTCGCCGAGCGAGCGAAGATGGTGGACCAGACGATCGCGGCGCGGGGGGTCACGGATCCATCCGTGCTGGCCGCGATGCGCCGCGTGCCACGCCACGAGTTCGTGCCCGAGGCGCAGCGCGCGCATGCCTACGACGACAGCGCGATCGCGATCGGGTTCGATCAGACGATCAGTCAGCCCTACATCGTCGCCGTGATGACGGAGGCCGCGCATGTCAGCCCCGGCAAGCGCGTGCTCGAGATCGGCACCGGCAGCGGCTACCAGACGGCCGTGCTCGCCGAGCTCGGCGCCGACGTCTACTCGATCGAGATCGTCGAGCCACTCGCGAAGCGTTCCCACGCGTTGCTCGCGCGCCTCGGCTACGCAAAGCTGCATCTTCGAATCGGCGACGGTTATCGCGGCTGGCCCGAGGCCGCTCCGTTCGACGCGATCATCGTGACAGCCGCACCGGGCAAGGTGCCGCAGCCGCTGATCGACCAGCTCGCAGTCGGCGGTCGGCTCGTGATCCCGGTCGGCGACAAGGATCAGAGCTTGAAGGTGATCGAGCGAGGTCCACACGGTACGACCAGCGAGACCCTGTTCGACGTCAGGTTCGTGCCGATGACCGGTGAGTCGGCGCGCGACCGACGAGGATCGTCATCGAAGTAGGGGTCGGACTGATCCGCGGTTGCATCCGTGGCCCGGCCATCGCAAGCTCGCGGCATGAGGCTGCTCCTGATCGCGATCGGCGCCCTGGCCGTCGGCTGTACCCTGAGCAGTCGTCATGATCGTCAGGACGCCGCGGTGTCGACTGGCGACGCGCCTCCCGCGTTGGATGACGCAGCCCCATCGGGCAACTGTGGTGATCAGTTCTGCGACACGGCGAGCGAGGACTGCACGAGCTGTGCGCTTGACTGTGGCGCCTGTCCAGGGAGCTGCGGCGACGGCACGTGCGACGGCGGCGAGCGCTGTCTGGAGTGCCCGGAGGACTGCGGCATCTGTGAAGGCAGTTGCTGCACGGAACATCCGACTCCGGGCTGCGACGATCCTCAGATCACCAACTGCATCTGTGCAGTCGATATCCGTTGCTGCCAGGGGCCGTGGAATGCGGCTTGTATCAACGTCGTCAACCTCGATATCTGCACGCTCTGCCCGGTGCCCTGAGCCGCTTGGCAGTTGCGCCCGCTGTCGGGACGACAATCAACCCCGGTGAGGGGATGGGCCTCCTTCCATTTCGCCGCACGAGAAGCGCGTCGCCGGGAGTCTAGCGACGCCGCCGCAGAACCAGCCCGAGCGCAGCGGCGCCGACCAGCAATGAGGTCGCGCCTCCGGTGTTGCAGCTGACGGGTTCGGTGAAGCCCCCATCTCGCACGTTGTAGGCGAAGCTCCCGTGGGTGTGGGACAGGATCGGGTTCGCCAGAGCGACCGCCGGGCCCAGCAGCATCGCAATGGCACCACCAAGAATGAAGCGTTTCATGGCGGCTCTCCTTTCTACTCGAAGGGCAGCATCGCGCGTGCCAACGCGGATCGGCCCACGCCGCGCCTCGCCTCCCCGCGGCGCGGTTCGCCAGCAAGCGTTGCTCGTGCCATGAGGACCCGCGCAGCGCCTGCGTGGATCCCCGCGACCGGCATTGATGACGGCAGGTTGCCGCGCCCGAACCGGCGCCTTCCGCGCCTCACTTCATCGTCTTCGCGAGCTCGCACGCCGTGGGGTTCTTGTCCTTCGTGCAGATCTCCTGACACTCGGCCTTGGTGATCTTCGCGCAGATCGCCGTCGTCTGCTCCGCCCACTTCGCGCACGAGTCGTCGTCCTTGGTGACGTCGCAGGCGATACCGCAATCCTGGTAGGTCCCTTCCGCGCTCAGGCAGAACTTGACGACGGCGCTCTTCTCACAGCCGATGGCGAGGGCGGGCAGGATGGCAAACAGCGTGATGACCAGGATTCGGTTCATGCCACGACATACCACCATCGTGAGGACCGGGGCCCTGCGCGGGCTCGCTCGAGATCGGGCCACGATTCCCTGGCCGGGCCGGCTCAGCGAAAGATCTCCATCGCGTTGAACCGGCCGAGATTGACCGGGAGCACGGTGGTCGCTCCGGTGGCCGGATCGATCGTGACCAGCGTTCCGTCGCGGCTCGAGGCGTAGAGCTTGCCGGCGAAGAACCGCATCTCTTCGACGTGGAAGTTCGGCGAGGCGATCAGCGGGACCGGCATGCCCTGCGCACCCGTGATGGGGTCGATCGATGCGATGATCACCCCGGCGCCGCCGCTCTGGCGCGCGGCGAGGTACAGCGTGGTGCCGTCGGAGGCGAGGCCATAGGAGCCACAGCACGGAATCTGGCCCTCGCCGATCGGTGCGAACAGCCCGGTGACCGGATCGAAGCTGCCGAACCGGAGCGTGCCGCGCTCGATCCCGAGGTGCTGGTTGCCGACGCGCGCCAAGGTCGGGAACCAGCTCTGGGTCTGGATCGGATCCTCGAGGGTCTGCGTGGTCATGTCGATCCGGCCAAACCGGCGCGAGCGATCGAAGCCCCAGTAGTCGCCGTAGTCGTCGCGCACGACCGACGTGAACCGGATCGGGTTCAAGTTGAGCGCCGGGATCGAGACATTCGAGTTGTCGACCGGATCGAAGAACTCGGCGAACGACGAGCCGAACGGCGCGAACAGCAACAGGCCGCTGCGCGTGCTCGGCGTGTAGCGAAACGCATGCCGCCGGGTCGCGATGCCCCGGCCGTCGACGAGCTGGAGCTCGACCCGGGCGAGTGGACGCCCGGGTGGCGCGGTGAAGGTCAGGGAGGTGTCACTCGTGACCTCGACCTCCATCGCGAGTTGGCCGTCGACGACCACGCTGACGTCACCGGCGCCCTCGTCGACGAAGCCGCTGCCGGTCACGGTGACGCGCGTCGAGCTCGACGAGTACAAGACATCGGGCGGCGTGACCGCGGCGATCGTCGGCAGGGCGCTGTAGTGAAAGACGCCGGTGGCTTGCGTGGTGGCGGTGCCGTCGAACACGACGACCTCGGCATCACCGGGCTGATCGCCATGTGGGATCACGACCTCGAGCGTCGCGTCGTCGATCGCGGCGGCGAGCGGCGCTTGCCGCCCCGCGATCAGCACGCGGGTCTCACCGCCGTGGGACGCGAAGCCCGCGCCGGTGAGCGTGATCCGGGTGCCACCGGCCAGCGGGCCGAAGTCGGGGCTCGCGCTCGTGAGGCGCAGGGAATCCGGGGCGTCGCCGCACGCGGCCAGAGCGACGAGCATGCCGGCACACGCGAGGCTTGTTCGTTGCGTCATGTCACCGCGCTCCAAAGTAGACCGCGCCCGAGAACGCCTGCGGATCGATCGCCGGCCCGAGCGCGTGCGGGTCGGTGCCGAGCGAGCCGGAGTGCGGCAGGCAGAGGCCGGTGTCGAGCTGGAACAGCGGGCTCTCGATGCGACCACCGATCGCGTGGATCTCGAAGCCGTCTTCCGTGGTCGCGGTCGCGAAGGAGGGCTGCGCACACGCCTGCCGCGGGAGCTCGGCGGCCTGGATCGGGACCGCGCAGCCCGCGGTGAACAGCGTGGTCGCCGCCGCGACCGTCGAGGGGACGCAGCGGATCACGTCGCCCACCGCGCGACGCGTGCAATCGGCGCGCGTCGCGGTGTCGTACAGCAGATCGCCCAGGAAGCGCAGGTCGCCGTCGTCGAGGATGATCCGCTGCAGGCGTCGCTCGGGGATGGACTCGAGCGTGCGCTCGAGCGCGGGGAGCTCGAGCCGCGTCGTGGCGGCGAACAGGCGATGCCCGGGCGGCGTGGCGGCGGGGATGCAGTCATCGTCCACACGGTCGCCCACACGACGATAGAGCGGCGGTGACACCTCGCCGCCGACCGTGCGATAGCCCGGGCAGCCCGACCGCTCGACGACCCTCGCGATCGCCGGGATCGCGGCCCCGTCCGTGACCGCGACGACGGGCTGATCGCAGGTCGGATCGAGGAAGTAGCTCGCCGGGGCGGCACCGGTCGGCTCGCAAGCGACGCTTCCATCGCCGTGCAGCGCCGGCGTGCAGACGACGCCGAGCTCGCGATCGCGCAGCCCGAACGGCACCAGCATGCCGTCGTCGGCCACGCGCACCTGGACGGCGATCCGACCCGTGCCGGCCTCGGCCTCGCGCACCGGCACGAGGTCGGCGCCGTCGATCTCGCCACCGACCTCGAAGTACGCGATCGGATCCTGCGGGCTGGGGAACGGCCCGACGCAGCCATCGTCCTGCTTGACGAAGAACTGGCTCACCGGATCGGTCGCGGCGCCGGCGGCGAACGCGCGCGCCGGTCGCCCGTGCTGGTAGGCGAGAAAGTGGGTTGGCTCCTCCATCGTCACGCTGAGCCCGACGAGGTCCGTGCATGCGTCATCGATGTACACCGCGTCATCGGCGACCGGAACGCAGCGCACGACGTCGTCGATCCACCGCCGCGGCGTGCAGCGCGTGTGGAGCCGCGTGTCGTACAGCTCGCCGGGCTCCGGCTGCTCGGTGCCGTCGTCGAACCGATACAGCTGCAGCGCGAGCCGCGAGCCGCTGGTCGCGGTGAACAGATCTTCGCGGTGCACGGCGTCACCGCAAGCGACGCAACCGAGCACGACTGCGAGCCAGCGGAGGGTCACGGGATGTACTCCACACCGATCGACGGGAAGATCGGCAGCCCGTTCGTGTAGCTCAGGTGGGTGAAGTCCTGGTTGTAGGTCACGCCCTCGCGGTTCTTGCGGTTCACGACGTTCTGCAGATCGATATACAGGTTCATCAGGCCCCACGGGCGCCGCCACACGCGATCGAGCCGTAGATCGAGCTGCACGAAGTCGGGCAGCCGCTGCGAGAGGACCGGGCCGTCGACCGCGACCCAGTCGCCGCTCGGGTTGCGGTAGGCGCCCGCGACGGGGGTGTACGGATTGCCCGTGGTGTAGCGGAACCGCCCCCCGAACCGCCAGTGCTTGGTCAGCTCGGTCGTGCTGACGATCGTGAGCGAGTGAGGCTGGTCGAGTACGTAGGGATGCACCTCATCGCCGCGCGTCGGGTTGGTCCGGAAGGCGCGCGCGTAGGTGTAGGCGATCCAGCCGGTCCACCGGCCGACGTTGCGGCGCGCGATCAGCTCCAGCCCGTACGCGCTGCCGCGGCCGATCGCCTCGCGGTAGCTGTACGATCCGAACTGGGTATCGACGAGCTCGCGGCTGATCCCGAGCAGCCCACCGGACTCCCCGCCACCGTTGGCCGACGTCGGCGTCGCGGAGGTGATCGCGTCGACGGGCAGCTGACGCAGATCCTGGTAATAGACCGTCGCGGAGATCTCCTTGTCGTCGCCGACGATCGTCTTGATGGTCGTGGCTGCCTGGGTCGCGGCCGACCCGAGCATCACGCGATCGCCGAAGATCGGATCGAGGTCGGTGACGAGCGGCGGTTCGTGATAGCGGCCGATCGACTCGATCAGCGTGATCCTGGGGCTCAGCTGCGCATTGAGCACGATCCGCGGATCGAGCGTCCATTGATCCGAAAGCCCGAAGTGGTCGCCGCGCAGGCCGGGCCGGACCTCGAGCCGTTCGCCGGCGAAGAACCACGATTGCTCGAGCCAGGCGCCGGTATCACTGGCCCACCGCGACAGGTTGCGATGGATCACCATGTGCGGCGCCGGGTCCATCCGCGTGGGCGGTGGCGTGTTGACCATGTCGTAGGCGTGGTGTTGCCAGCCGCCGTCGAAGCCGAGCGACAGGGTGCCGCCCGCGAGCGGCGTCGAGAGCTGCGCGCGCAACGAGAGCGGCACCGTCGTGCGGTGCATGCCCTTGTCGAGCTCCTGGTGGTTGGCTCGCGCGTTGACGTCGTCGACGCCGAGCGACGGCAGCACCACGAACGAGGACGCGCCGTGGACCGCACGGTAGCGCAGCCCGAACCGCGCGAACCGCGACGTGTAGAGGAACGACTTGACGTTGCTGGCGTCGACCCCGCCGCTACCGGTGTCGCTCGGATCGTGGGCCAGCGACAGCCTGTCGTCGGAGCCGAACAGGATGGCCATCCAGCGGCCATCGCCCGATTCCCAGCGCAGCTGCGCGTCGCCGTACCGCGGGAGGAACACGAGGTCGAGGTTCGCCGCCTGGATGATGGCGTCGAAGTACGAGCGCCGCGCGCCGACCAGCCAGCTGCCCTTGAGCGGGCCCGGACCCTCGGCGAGCGCGGCCGCGTGGATCAAGCTGAGCTCGCCACCGACCCGCCAGTGATCGCTGCGACCGGTGCGCGAGGTGACCACCGCGACGCCGCCGAGCCCGCGGCCGTAGCGCACGCTGGCGCCACCCGGTTCCAGCGTGACCTCGTCGACCGCGCCGGTCGGCAGGAACGACGCGATCCCGCCGAAGTGGTACAGCAGGGGCACCTCGATGTCGTCGAGATAGACCTTGGTGTCGCGAGGCGCGGTGCCGCGCAGCGCGAGCCCGCCGAGCCCGAACGGCGTGCGCGCGACACCGGGCATGCTCTGCAGCGCGCGCAGCACGTCGTTGCCAGCGCCGGGCTGGGTCCGGATCGCCTGGGTGTCGAGGTGCAGGGATGGCCCCATCGGCGCCCGGCCGCTGAGCCGGATCACCTCCGCGCCGCTCTCGGCCTGGAGCCGGATCGCGAGCGCGGCGCCGATCCGGGCCGAGCCGAGGTACGCGCGGTAACCGTCCGCGATCACCACGACGTCGACGCGACCGAACGGGACATCCGTGATCCGGAACTGTCCGTCGTCGTCGCTCGCGGCCTCGCCGCCGCCGACCGTGACCAGCGCGCCGGCGACCGGCATCCCGGTCGTGTCGTCGACGATCGTTCCGGTCACGGCACGGTCGGCGTGCGCGATGGAGGGCGCGACCATGATCACCGCCGCGGCGGCGATCACGCGGGACGACAGCATCACGCGGCGGACCCTACGACGATCCGCCCCCCGGATCGACGCCTTGTTCGTCCCGCAGCGCCTTTCGGGTGCCGCAGGTCACCGACCCTCAGATATGTGAGGCCGCAGGCGCCCTCGACACCGAACGGGTCCACCGCGCGGGCGCCTCGGGCATCTAGCAGGCATGAAGAGCCATGCCGTGTTGTTCGCGCTCCTGCTCGCCGGAGCCTGCACCCCTGCCGCGAGCGCCGATCCCAGGTCCGCGCCGTCGGCCGACGTCCGCAAGACCGGCATTTTCCGCGGGATCGAGATCACCGGCACGATCGGCGTGGACGCGAAGGTCGGCCCCGCAGCGAGTGTCGAGGTCCGCGGCGAGGCGGATCGGCTCGTCCAGGTCACCACCGACGTCAAGAACGGAGTCCTCGTGATCGGCACCAAGGGTGAGCTGAAGGACAGCCACCTGCGCGTGATCGTCACCGTCCCCGATCTCACGGCGATCACGATCAGTGGCACCGGCGAGCTCAACGCGAGCGGGATCTCGAACGCGAAGCTCGAGGTCCAGATCCCCGGCACCGGCTCGGTCGCGCTGTCGGGCACCACCGAGAACCTCACGCTGTCGATCAACGGGACCGGCAGCGTGAAGGCGAAGCAGCTCGTCGCGAGCTCGGCCACGATCCAGATCAAGGGCACCGGAGACGTGGTCGCGAAGGCCACGCGCGCGGTCGATGCCAGCGTGTCGGGCACCGGCGCGATCCAGGTCTTCGGCAACCCGCCATCGGTGAAGAAGTCGGTGACCGGCACCGCGTCGATCGACGTCCGCTAGGCGAGCCCCGCGCACGGCTCGTGCCGGGACGTTTCACGGGCGCAACGACGACGAGATCGTCTGCCACTCGTCGAACGCCCCGAACGTCCAGGTGATCGTGACGGACTCCGCACCCGGCGACGAGCACGCCCCCGAGTTATTGAGCGTGTTGGAGGAGTCGTCGTTGTGGATGAACAGCTCGGTCTGACCCTCGCCCCTCGCGATGACGCTGTTGCCCTGGCCCACGGTGTTGACGACCAGATCTCCGACCACACTCGCGACCGAGACACTCGACGAGGTTCCCGAACCCGCGGCGGTTGCCGAGCCGCGCACCGGCGCACGCGGATCGACCCCGGTGAACGCCATCGCGCCGCTGTGGATCGTCAAGGCGTCGGCCGAGAGCGTGACGACGACATCGTGCGTGCCGGTGTCGGGCTCGACCAGCTGCCACTGGTCGGAGCGCGTGGTGCTGGTTCCGCACGGCGTCCCCACGATCGAGATGATCGGGGTGAGCGCAACGCCGTCGTAGGTCACGCTGGTGATGTCCGGGCTTTCCACGACACAGTCGGTTCCGAGCTGGACCGACACCAGCAGGAACCGGCGGGTGCCGTCCGGAATCGTGAGCGGATAGCTCAAGCTCGAGCTGTTCGGGACGTGCTCGCTGGCGGCAACGGAGAACGCCGGGAGCTGCGGCATCGCGTCGGGTGGTGCCTCGAGCGGAAACACGAGGTTACAGCCACCAGCCATGAGCAAGACTCCGCAAGAGCACGCGTGCCGCACCGTCCGATCATTGTACACGGCCCGATGGAGGCTCGCTGGTCGTGAGCCGACTCGGGATCTTCGTCGAGATCGACGTCGAGTTGTGGGTTTCACGCGGCCTCGGCCTCGTGATCGCGAGACGGTCATTACGAGATTCGATTCCGGTCTTCGAACAGGCGCTGGCCGCGTTCGATCAGCTCCCCGCGGCGATGCGCACCTCGGATTACGGTCGAGAGAACGAGTTCATCGTTCACTGCGCGATCGCTCGGTCGCTGGCGGCGGCTGGTCGGAGCGACGACGCACGAGCGCAGGCTGATCAGGGACTCGCGCTGGCCGCTGGCGACCTGTTTCACGTCGCCACCTGCGAGTTGCTCGTGGCGATGATGTGGCGGGAGCTCGGCGATCACGACGCCGCCGCAACACGATTCGAGTCGGTCTCTCGCGCGCTGCGACCCATGATCGACAAGGCCGACACCTCCGCCGTGATCGGTACGGTCGAAGCACTCCAGCAGCTCGCCGAGCTCCGGCCCGCGGAGGCGTGCTCGTTCCACGACCAGGCCCTCACTCACTGGAGGTCTCGACCCGCGACGACGGCATACCTTCATCGACGCCAGACCGAGCTCGAGCGCGCCGCGGCAGGGTGCCATGCCGCAACGAAGTGACCCTTCAGATCCTCGCGGCTTTCAGGGGCATGCGCAGGCACGTTGAAAAGACTGCGCCGCCGCACGTCTTGCGTTGTGGGTTTGGAGGGCGAACCGCGCCTGTACCAGTAACAACCACCGGAGAGCCCGATGACCCAGAATATCCGCACCCGTGATGACTTCTTCGACGACGGACTCACCGCGACCCAGCTGATCAGCCGCCTGCTCGAGCAGGCGCTCGCCGAGGTCGTCGCCGCCGATCAGCCCAAGAGGTCGGTGAGCGCGGCGACCTCACGATAAGCCGCCTGGCACGCGCATCGCCGCTCATCGTTGGGTAGGCTGCGAGGACATGCGCCACCACGAGACCCATCGCAGCGGACGCGCGGGTTGGCTGCGCGCCGCCGTCCTCGGCTCCAATGACGCGATCGTCTCGACCGCGAGCCTGATGATCGGGGTCGCGGCCTCGAATGCATCGAGCTCGACGATCCTGACCGCCGGGCTCGCCGGGCTGTGCGCGGGCGCGATGTCGATGGCCGCTGGCGAGTACGTCTCGGTCAGCTCGCAGCGCGATGCCGAGGTGGCCGACATCGCCCGCGAGACCCGTGAGCTCGCGAGCAGCCCCGTCGCCGAGCTCGACGAGCTGACCGGGATCTATGTCGCCCGCGGCCTGGATCGCGAGCTCGCCCGCAAGGTCGCGGTCCAGCTGACCGAGCACGACAAGCTCGGCGCGCACCTCCGCGACGAGCTGGGGATCGAGGAAGGGGCGCTGGCGCGGCCCTTCCAGGCCGGCTGGATCTCGGCGCTCAGCTTCGCGGTGTTCGCGCTGCTGCCGATCTTCGGCCTGCTGATCGCGCCCGCCTCGCTGCGGATGGTGTCGATCGCGGGCGTCACCTTGATCAGCCTCGCCGCGCTCGGTGGCCTCGGTGGCCGGCTGGGCGGTGCGCCGGTGGTGCGCGCGTCGCTGCGAGTGACGGCCGGCGGCGCGATCGCGATGGCGGTCACCGCCGGGATCGGCCGACTGCTCGGCGTCGCGGTGAGCTGACCACGGCACGGCACGACACGTCGCGCCCCCACCAGGAACGCCGAGACCATCGCGCCACCGACCGCGACCGCGGACCTTGCTGGCAAATCTCGATCGTCGTGCACCTGGCCCTTCATCGCGTGATAAGCCCAGCCTGATGACGATCGGGTTGCGCGTCTTGGTTACCTCGCTTGTCGCCCTTGGGACGGGATGCAACGAGAGGTGTCATCAGGTCATCGACGACAACACCCAGATGTCGGGGTCGGTGACGTATCTCAGCCCGACCGCGGACCCGATCCAGGCGGAGGCGATCGAAGACAGTGCCGCCGTCTACTTCGGAGGTGGGTATGTTCGGCTCGGCTGGACGCACGGCACCCGGCTGCTTGCACTCACGATCGACCGCACGCCTGAACAACCTGGCACCTACGATCTCTCCACACTCGAGGCGCGGCTCTGTGAGTGCGACAAGGACTCAGTCAGCACGAACAATTGCTTCGCGGAGTCCGCGCAGTATTGCCTTCCGGTGGCGGGCCGAGTCGAGATCCGCGAGTTGTCGAATGTCTGCGAGGAGCGTTGTGCCTCCACCATCGACATCACGGTCCAGGCGAGCTTGTCCGACGAGGACACGCAGTTCAGCGCCACCCTGAACATCAGCCAGCATCAAACCTTCGGTGAGAGCTGTGCAGCTTGCGATGCCGTGATCTGCGACGATTGACGACGACGTCACCAGGACCTGGTCGAGGTCCTCGCTACCTGGGTCGACGGGCGAACCAGCGCCGCATGACGTCGAGCGAATCCGGATCGGCGTCGGGCAACGCCCGATACGCCCGTTCGGCGGCCCGTGCGCGCTGCATGGCCTTCGGCCGGTCGCGCTGCAGCTCCCACTCGCACGCCGCCACGTAGAAGTCGAGGAGGACGAGCGCCGGGTCCGCTCCGAGCATACGGCGGACCAGCGGGCCGTACTGCTCGAACAGCCCTAGCGCCGACGCGAAGCGTTGCTGCTGGAAGTGAAGGTCGGCGAGTAGCAGCCCGGCCATCGTCCTCGTGGTGTCGCGAACGTTGCTGCGCGTCGCGACCTCGTACGCTTGCTCCGCCGCGGCCGCGGAGGTCTCGAGGTCATCGAGCGACGAGTAGATCTGCGCCTTCGTCGTCAGCGCGACGATCAGGGCCTCGTGATTCTGCCCGGCCTGCCAGATCCGGATCGAGCGATCGATGTACGGAGCCGCTTCCTTGTAATGATGGCGCTCGGCCAGGGCGCTGGCGAGATCGTCGAGGGCACTCGCGACGATCTGGCTGTTCGGGCCATGGCTCACCTCGAGCTCGCTCACCAGCTGCTCGAGCAACGCCTGGCGCCGCGTCGGGTCCTGCTCGATGCGCGCGTCGATCCGGAGCAGCGCGGCCCCGCGCCCCGGGTACCGATCGAGCAGCTTCGCGATCCGCGTGGCATAGCCGCGCCCCTCGTCGAGTGCGCCGGCATCCATGGCGTACGTCGTCATGGTCTCGAGGATCGCGGCGAGGGCCGGGTGATTCGGGCCGTAGACCTGCTCGGCGTGCGCGAGCACCTTCTTGAGGCTCGGTAGCCCGCTCCCCGCCGTGGGCTCGAGGTTCGCGAGCATCTCCTCGAACTGGATGCGCAGCAGCTCTGCCGCGTCAGGGTCGAACCTGGCGGCAAGGTCAAGCTGGCGGAGCCCGAGCTCGAGGTTCGAGACCACCACCTTGTGATCGATCCCCGCGTGGACCATCGCGTTCGCATAACGCACCTCCGCCTGGAGCAGCGGGTTGGCGCCCATGCGCTCGGAGATCGCGACGGCATGCCCCGCGTAGGCCGGGGCGATGCGGTTGTCGGACGTCGCGCCAACGGTGATCACCGCCAGATCGGCGAGCGAACGGGCTTCGACCTCGCGATGCCCGCTCGCGGCGGCCGCCACCACCGCCGCTTCGTACGACTCACGCGCGGCTGCGGCGCCCATGGCTGTTTCGATGTCGGCTCGAGCGTGGAGCGCCTCGGCCACCGCGGGCTTGTAGTCGAGGCGCAGAGCAGTGCTCGCCGCACCACTTGCGATCTCGAGCGCGCGCGGCAGATCCCCTGCGCGATAGCGCGCCGTGGCCCGCGCGATCTCGGCGCGCAGCCCCTCGAGCTGGGCGACCAGCCCTGGCGCCGTCGGCATCGGCGCCAGCGAGAGCAGGCCGGTTGCATCCGTGCATGACACGAGCGACGGCATTCCGCCGACGACGCGCAGCGCTTCGCGCACCATCTTGTCGTCGGTCTCGGCGAGCGTGGTCAGCGTGGCCTCGAGATCGGCTCGTCGGTTACCGAGACAGGCCATGCGCTGGTCGAGCAGCTCGGCAGATTGCGTGTGGTGCACGGCGGTCGCCTCGCAGGTCTCCAGGTGCATCGCTGCCCACCGATCGACGTACGAGTCGAGCGCGCTCTCGACGCGCTGCCACGTCTCCGCGGCGAACGGCACCTTCGTGGCCAGGATCGCATCGCGCACGCGTGTGCGGCGCGCGGGGCTCCAGACCTCGTCGAGCTGGCTGCGCGAGCTCGTACATGCGGCCTCGTTCGACTGCATGCCGATCGTCGCGAACACGGCGGCTGCCGCGACGGCGGTCGCGCCGATCGCGATCCTTCGCGCCCGCCGACGAGTCGGCTCGCGCGAGAGCAGCTCGAGTAGCTCGTCGAGAGACGACAGGCGGTCCGCCTGGTGAAAGGCCAGGCCTCGCCGCAGCATGGCGCGCACGCGCGCCGGGATGCGCGGCGTGCGCGGCAGATCGGGGCCGGCCCGCATCCGGTCGAGCAGCGCACCTGCGGTGTCGGCGGCGAACGGCCGGCGGCCGAACACCGCCTCGACGAACGTGACGCAGAAGCTGAACACGTCGCTCGAACGATCGACATCGCCGCCGACGAGCTGCTCCGGTGCACTATACGCCGGCGTCCCGAGGAGCTGCCCGGTCCGGGTCAGGCGGTCGTCGACCCCAATGGCCGCGGAGCGATCCGGTTCCGCGGCCGCGGTGGACAAGGCACGCGCGGACTGCGTGATCGTGCGCGCGAGCCCGAAGTCGACGACCTTGACGCGGCCGTCACTCGAGATCATCACGTTCGCAGGCTTGAAGTCGCGGTGGATCAACCCCGCGACGTGCGCGGCGGCGAGCCCGCGGCCAGCCGCTTCCATCACCTTCACGACCTGTCGCCACCCTCGGGGCCGCTCGGCGAGCCACCGCTCGAGCGACACGCCGTCGATGAGCTCCATCGCGATGAAGACCTCGCCCGCGTAGAGCCCGGCTTCGAACACGGTCACCACGTTCGGATGCTCGAGCTGCGCCAGCCCCTGGGCCTCTCGGAGGAGCCGCGCCGGCGCGTCGGCCGCCGAGAGGCCGGTCTGCAGCAGCTTCAGGGCCACCGCGCGCTTCAGCGTCGGATCGTAGGCACGGTAGATGAGCCCCATGCCGCCGGTAGCGATCTGCGCCTCGATCTCGAATCGCCCGAGCCGCTCGCCGACGGCGAGCAGGTCCCGCGAGTGCGCCCGCGATCGCTCCGCTCGTGGAGAGGTCGGGAGCGCGGCCGGCTCCGACGCGAGCGCGAACACCAGCTTGCGGCACTCGTCGCAGTCGCCGAAGTGATTCTCGAGATCCCGTACCCGGTCCGGCGTCGCCTCCCTTTGCAGGAAGCCAACGAGCTCCGCTTCGTCGGGGCACTGCACGTCCGGATCAGGACCCACACGACGCAGAGCGTCAAGTACTACTCGCCGGGCCGGACCCTTCCGCATTCTCTTCGAGGAGGCGGTCGGCTCGCTCGTGTAGCGAGCTTTGTTCGTCGAAACCGCTCACTTCCGCGGGGGCGGTGGCTCCGGTGGCCATTCGTTCTGGGTCACCTGGCGAACTCGCGGGCAAGCGACCTCGCCGCTTGCGGTGCCGCCCGCGAAGTCGATCGAGTAGCGGGTCGCCTCATCGAGCGTCACGTGAACGGTGTCGTCGTCCAGCCCCGGTATGGTCCAGCGGTCGGTGTCGGCGCACGGGCTGGTCATGGGTGGGATGGTGTCCTCCAGCTCGATGAACTGCGTGTCGGGCATTGATCGTAGAGGCTGCAAGGTGCGTTCCCCGATGCTCCGGACGCCAACCCCGGAACATCACGGACCGACCGTGAAGCTGATTCGAACGCCTGGGGGGTGTCGGGTGGGGCCACGGACCTCGTTGCCACCTCGTTCGTGCGATCCGCAGGGTCCACGGCGTGGTCCTTGGGAGCCGCTACTCGCCCTGGATGGCCATCTGGCCCACGATCTCCTCGGGGTTGGGCTCGGGCTGTTCGGCGCGAATCAGCTCGTCGGCCCGGCGCGCGAAACCGCTGACGTCCACCGACTCTCGTGCGTCGTCGGAGATCTCGAGCTCGTCGAGATCACGCTGCTCGGGGCCCAGGGCGTGGGCACCCGCCGCGAGCCCACCTGCACCGGCGAGCAACGCGGCGGCGCCTGCCACGATCACCCGTCGCCGTCGGCGTCGCGACACGCCCACGGTGCAGTCGTTGAGCAGGATCGTGCCATCCGCGCGCTGGAAGTAGCGCACGCAGAGCTGGCCCGCCCGCGCGACGATCAACGTCTCGGCTTCGTCGCGGGTCAGGCTCGACAGGTTGTAGACCTGCTTGTTGCAGCTACCGCAGTGCCGGGTCCGGTCGTCGCCGGTCATGGTCTCCCACCCCACCCCACACGGTGAGGCCACGCGGATGTTGTCGAGCACCGGGAGCCGCGCCCGGGTGCTCGCCTCCTCGAGCAGCTGACTGGCGCGTTCGAGCTCGGAGGTCTTCTGGGCGACCTCGTGCTCCAGGGCGGCATGCCGGGCAGCGAGCGCGGCGAGGTCATCGCGATAGGTCATGCGCGCTGCAGACGCACCACGCGCCGGTTCGTTGCATTCTCGGCCGCACGACCTCAGTAGCGGGTCTGGTGGAACGCGAGCGTGCCATTCGGCGTCACGATCGCGCCGACGACCCCGGGGAACACCACCGAGCTCAGCTCCGCCAGGTACGGCGAGACCACCTGCTGCGCGATCGCGTCGCTGCCATCGGACACGAGCGCGACCAGGCCGGTGCTGTCGACCGGCGGCGCGATCGAGAACAGGCCCGCCCCGTCGGCAACCTGGTAGCTGACGCCGCTCACGCCTTCGAGCACGACCACGACGCCTCCGCGCTGGAGGAAGCCATCGATCGCCGAGGCCCACGGGACCGCGGACGCGCGCGCCGCCACGCCGTCGCCGGTCTGGGCTTCGATCACGAGGACGTCGGCGTCGGCGAGTGCCGTGGTCGAGGGGGTCGCCGCGAGCGCCACCGGATGCCAAGGCCGACCGAGGCTCGCCATCGACAGGTTGATCGCCAGGGTCGTCCCGGTGCTCGATGCCTCGCTCGACGAACCATGCCACCGCGCGACCGCGACATCCGGGTGTGCACCGAGCGCGATGGAGTTACCGAGCACGGTCCGCATCGCCGCGTGATGGGACTGGTAGTCGTGACCGATCGCGATGATGTGCCCGGACAGCGTGCCGAGGCAGTGCCCGGCCTGACAGATGCCGCTCGCGCACACGCGATCACACGCGCCGCAGTTATCCGGATCGGAGCTGACATCGAGGCACCCACCGCTGCACTCGATCTCCGGAAGCGTGCACACGAGGCCGACGGGCGCGTCGACGAGGCCGCCATCGCTCGACGCGGCATCCTGCCCGGGACCGGAATCGGGAGCAGGATCGGCATCGGGCTCGGACTCGTGCACGACGCACGTGCCGCCGACGAGCTGATATCCGGACGCACAGGGATTGCTGACGAGCGAGTCGAAGCACCCCGCGAGCATCAGCGACGCGACCAGTCCGAACCTGCTCGCGCCGCTCATGGCTTACCTCGCTCGATGACGAACTCGACGCGGCGGTTGTGCTGGTTCGCGAGCTCGCTGGTGCCGGTGTCCCGGAGCCGCGTGCGGCCCAAGCCGACCGCCGTGATCGCGTCGGCCGGACTGCCGCGCTTGATCATCAGGGCGCGCACCTGATCGGCGCGGCGCTGGCTCAGCTCGAGGTTGAACTGGTCGGTGCCGGTCGCGTCGGTGTGGCCTTCGATGGTGAGCCGTAGCCACTCGGGGTGGCTCTTCCAGAGCTGCGCGATCGTGGTGACGACCTGGCGTCCAGCGGATCTGACGCGTGCGCGGTTGAGATCGAACAGCACCCGGTCATCGAGGATGATGCGATCGTTCACGACCATGATCTCGTCGCTGATCCGGCAGCCGTCGAGATCCTCGGCGCACCCGGGCTCGCGATCCACGATCGTGTCGAGGTCGGACTCGGCGGGCATGGGCTCGGCCACGTGGACCGGGGGGGGCGTCGGGATCGGGGGAGGTAACTCGAGGTGCAGGCGAGGCACCGCCCGCTGCTTGCCGAACCGGACCTCGACCCCGATCAGCGCGAGCTCCGCGGTGCCGAGTCCCTGCATCTGGTCGCGGCTGATCACGCGAACGTAGCGGGCCGAGGGGCCGACGTCGAACCGCCCCACATCGAACGACCAGCCCACCCCCAGCTCGACAGTCGGCACGAGGTCACGTCCGGTGATGCCGCCGCCCCCGGCGAGCTCGGCCCAGCCTCCGGCGAGCAGGAACCGGAACGCGAGGCCGCCGGTCGTGAGTCCGGCCGTCCCGGGATCCTGGCGGTTGCCACCGGGCGCAGGACCGTCGCGGAGCACGCCGGCGCGCAGCCGGATGCCGAGCGCGACCC
The DNA here is from genome assembly GCA_018262455.1 of Deltaproteobacteria bacterium. The sequence goes on from JAGSPR010000027.1 coordinate 18,501, forward strand.
GATCGCTCGCCGCATAGAATCCGATCGCGGGCATCACCCCGGGCCGGAACACACCCTGCTGGGCGTCGGAGACCGCCATGGCGGCGGGTGCTTCCGCCACCAACCAGTTGTCAGCGTCGGCCTGGTGGCCCACCAAGACCACCAGCGCGACGACCGCGCGCGACCGCGAGCTCCCCATCAAGAATAAATATACCGCGCGCGTGGCCCCCGTGCCCAACTCCCCGACCGGTGCAGGTGTAGGTGCGGGGCAGTTGACGTTGACAGCCCCGGCGGCCTGGCGATCATCCCCGGCATGCGCCTGGTAGGAACCTGGATGATCGTGGCGGTGGCCCTGTGTGGCACTGCGCGCGGCGACGATGACCCCAAGTCCACGCGCGAGGCCGTGGTCCGCGAGCTGGTGACCGCGGTGACCAAGCGCGACGTCGCCGCGATCGCCGCGCGCGTCAGCTGGCCGCTGCGCGTGCGCGGGCTGTGGTTCGATACCGAGCGTTGCCAGAAGTTCGGCGGAACGCCGGGACCGGAGGTCGGCAAGGATCAGCTGCCGGAGCTGATCGCGTGCCTCGCGGAGCTCGGTGTCCGGCCGCCGGACGCCCCCGTCAGGTTCCCGCACTTCGTGTATGGCCCGGGCATTCCGGTCACCTTCAGCCTGCACGCGCCGCCGGCATCGTGGCAGCTGCGCGGCCTGTGGGGATCCTCGGTCCCTGGCGGCGGGTCCGGCGTGCTCGTCGAGCCCAACGCCTTCGTGACCCACGTCGCGAAGTTCTCGCGCGAGATCGTGCCGGACCGCGCCATCAAGCAGGAGATCGACGCGGATCCCGACGCGATCGCGGCGGCCAAGGTGTTCGTGTGCGTCGACGCCAAGGGGGTGATCGACGAGCTGCTCGTCACGGACGACAGCCGCAAGCCCAATCCGACCTACATCGACCTGGTCAAGCAGACGATCCGCCGCTGGAAGATCACCAAGCCGTTCGCGGCGCACGCGACGGCGGTCCGCGCCTGCACGATGATGATCCTCGGCTACCCGGTGAGCCGGTTCGGATTCCCGCTGGAGATCCCGCCGCCCCCGCCGCCGCCGCCACCGCCGCCGCCGCCGTCGTCGCCGCAGTCCGGACCGCCGGACCGGGTCCTGCCGCCGGCCCCCACGTCCGGATCGCCCGGCGCCCCCAGCAACGTCGCGCCGACGCTGCTCGAGGGCCATCGGATCGCCGGCGAGAAGAACATCGTCCCCGACGACGCCACCAAGACGGCGATCGCGAAGGCCGGAGCGACGCGTGTGGTCGCCTCGTTCAAGCTGTGCGTCGACAAGACCGGCACGGTCTCGAGCCTCGCGATGCTGAAGAGCAGCGGATTCGACGCCTACGACCAAGACCTTCAGCGCGAGATGTCGCGGTGGCGGTACTCGCCGTACGAGGTCAACGGCCAGCCGGCGAACGTGTGCACGGCGGTCACGTTCATCTACAGGCAGAACTGACCGCGGAGGCCGCCGGCCATGCTCGGCACCGTGTAGGCGCGGTCAGCGTCGCGAGGCCGCCTGACAGCAGATGCCTACGCGCCAAACCCGACACACCTCGGATCCGATGTCTACTGGATCGTCGCGATGCGGCCCTGCCTGGCGTCGGCCTCGGCGGCGAGGCGGCGCGAGCGCCGGGTCTCGACCACGTAGTCGCGCAACAGGCGACGGTCGCGCTGCGCGGCGAGATCGATGTGGACCCCGGCGCGACACCACAGGCGAGGCTGACCGTCGGGATGGTGGCCTCCCATGGGCGAGAGGTGGGCGAACGTCACCTGGCCGCGCGCCCACACGATCTCGTCGACGTTGGGGAGCTCGATCTCGAGCTGGACCGTGCGAGTGGTCGCGGTGGCATCGAACGGCAGTTCCAGCCGCACGCCGATCGACGACAGATCCACCATCGCGGCGTGACGGAGGTCGCGCCCGGTCACGACGCCACAAAGCCCGTCGACCGAGATGCGCGGCGCCTGGCGGCGAAGATCGAGGATGCTCATTCAAAAATGGTAAGGAGCACCGGCCCGCGGGGGCAACATCTCTGCACCGACGCGCGCTCGCTCGCCGGACGAGCGTCACAAGATGATGTTGCCGCACACGTTGGCGCCGCCGCCGCCACAGCTCTGCCCCGGCAACGAACAGGTACCGCAGTCGACCGTGCCACCGCAGCCATCGCCGATGGTGCCGCACTGGGCGCCGGCGTCCGCGCAGGTGCGTGGCGTACACGAGCCCGTGCCGCACGTTCCCGCGCCGCCGCCGCCGCAGGTCTGCCCCGTCGCGCAGCTGCCGCAATCGAGCACGACGCCGTCATCGCATCCGTCGCCCGACTGGCCGCAGGTGTACCCCAGGTTCGCGCACGTCTTGGGCGCGCACGAGCCCGCTGGAGGGCCGACGCACGAGGCGAGGTCGAACAGCATGAACTCGAGCGTCTTCTCCTGCGGCGTCATGAGGCCATCGGTGCATTCCGTCGGGAAGGTCGCGCCACCAGTGCGGGCGTCCGACACGTGGAAGTCGCTGTACAGGACGCGCCCGCACTGGGTCGTGGGAGCCGGATCGGGCGCGTACGAGATCGGCGTGTCGAACGTGTAGTGGAGTGGCCCGCTGAACGGGGTGCTCGCGGACAGCCACTGCTGTGCGGGTGTGCCAAGCATGGTGGCGGCGGCGGAATTGACGGAGTTGAAGTCGTTACGCACCACGTTGACCACGATCTGGCCCAGGGTCGTCGAGGCCCCGACGAGCTTGAGCCAGCTGGCGAACGCGATCCGACGGGTCTGCGTCGCGGGGTCGCCCTGCACGGTCTGATCGACCAGCCCGGTCACCCCGTCGAAGTTGCCCTGGTTCACCAGCCAGTCGGCGGTCTGGAACCACGGTTTCGGCGCGGTGCTGGATCCGGCCGTGCCGTCGCTGTTGGTCAGCCACACGTAGCTGAAGTGGGTCGCGAACACGCGACCGCCCACGTTGGCGTAGTCGATGACGCGCTGCCGATCGGCGGCCGACTTGGTGACCCGGTTGCCGACGCACTCGAACAGCGCCATGTCGTACTTGGCGAGCTCGGTCGCGTTGCCGTACAGCGTCGACGCGGCCGGCGTGCTGCCGTTGATCTTGGCACCGTTGTCGGCGTAGAACCGCACGCGACCGGTGCCATTGGGGTTGGTGAACTCGGAGTCGTCGATCCCGATCTTGCGGAGCACGCAATGCAAGGCGTCGACGTTGCCGGTGCTGAACGCCATCAGCGGGATGTCGCTCTTCAGGTCGCCGGGTTCGCCGACCTTGTTGCGCGGCAAGTGGGTCTGGGTGTTGGTCAGCGTGGTCTGCGCGCAGCACGCCACGCTCGGGATCGTGATCTGCCGGCGCCACCGGCCGAGCTGGATCACCAGCGGGATGTTGGTCCCGCATGGCGCGTTGTTCAGCGTGAAGGTGCCGTCGACGCCGGTCGTCACGCTGACCAGCGGACTGCCGGTCACCAGCGAGCTGCACGAGTCGCACGACACGCCCTGCGTGAACGGAGCGACGCCGTACGTCGGGGCACCGACCGCGTCGTTCGGGACGTACACCAGCGCGCCGTAGATCGGATCCGGGTTGCCAAACACGGCCGTGTTGGTGTGGCCTGGCGCGGTGACCGTGCCGGTGATCGTCGTCTTTGACATGTTCGTACAGGCGTCTTGCTGGAGACACAGGCCGGTGCACGCCGTGGCCGCGCAGGTATTCGGCACCAGGCCGCCGCCGCAGGTCGAACCCGCAGCACAGCTGCCGCAATTCGCGGTGACCCCGCCGCAACCGTCGGAGACCACGCCGCACGTGGCACCTGCCTGAGCGCACGTACGCGGCGTGCACGTGCCGCTGCCGCTGCCACCGCCGCACGTGAACAGCGTGCCGCCGCCACCGCACGATTCCGGCGCCGTGCACGAACCGCAATCGATCACGCCGCCGCAACCATCGCCGACCGGCCCACACGTCGCACCTTGAGACGCGCATGTCACCAGGCCGCAGCCTGCGCTGCCGTCTGTCGAGCCGTCATCCGTGATCGGGACGACCCCGTCGGACGGCCCGTTCCCGTTCGAGCGACCGCCGCAACCGACGGTCACGACCACCATGACGCTCAGGACGACCTGTCTCGACCACCGCGCCGACGTGCTTGCCATGAAGACCTCGCGTTCAAGAAGGGGAGTCGCAGCGCTTGGTCTCGGGCGGACAGAGCGCTCGTCAGAACAGCCAACGCACGACACCAGGAGGGTGGCGCATGCCAGTCGCGTTCCATCGACGAGGGCACCGACGTGATGGCGTCAAGGCGCGGAACGGAACGACATGCGCGCACCTGCCGAGACGATCGCGATCGACCACGAGGCCCGTCGATGCTCGGTGGTGCGGCCGGGTGACTTCGTGACGAGGGCCTACACCCGCACCGAAGACCTCCACCGCCGGCGCGAGCACCACATCGCCCGCGTTCCAATCGGGCGCACCTGTGCACGTATGGGACACCGTGCCGGGGCCCCGTTCGTCCGCCCCGCCCTGGCGGCCCACACCATCGCGGGGCTGAGCGACGACTGGCGGGCACGCGCGACCGCCGGCTCGCGAGGCTTCACTTCACTTCTTGCACAGCGAGGTCGCGACACACTCGCCGAGCAACCCGGGCCCAAAGCACGTCGCCGGCTTGTCCCAGCTGTAGTGGACGGCATCGCCTTCCGACTTGCAGCAACACTGGCCATCTGCCCGAAGCAGCGGAGTCCATCTCGCCGGTTCATCGCAGATCGGCGTACCGGCCTTGCGGACCTTGGCCGTCTGCTCGTCGTCGCAGGTCGACATCGCGTCCGCGATCGGAGCCGACGTGGTCGCGTCCCACGCGAGTCGATAGCGGGTGCCGGCGTACACCGGACCAACACCTGGCACCAGCTTCTTCAGGTTGCGGGCCACGAATTCAGCGCCGCCGTCCGTCGTGACGAAGTTGTCGCATGCCTCGCATGTCGACAGGCGGAGCACCGTCACGTCGTTCGGCTGGGCGTCGGCGCGAAGCTCCACGTACTGGTGGCCGGCACCGTCGTTGGAGTCGATGATCGCGAGCGCGACCTTGTGGCCGCCGATCAGGTAGGAGCCCGGGTTTGGAGGTGGGGGAACATGGTTCGGGTCGAACTCCGCGAGCTGTTCGCGGTCACCGAGCTTGAACAGATCCTTGGACGCAGCGACCGGGCCGGGATCGGCTGCCCCACTGCCGCTTGCACTTCCGGCGGTGCTCGCCGGGGATGCCGCACTACCCGCGGCCGTTGCGGCGCTGCCGGAGCCGGCCGCCGCGGGGGCCGCGGTGTCCGATCCCCGCACCCCGGTCGACGATCCCGAGGCCGCCGTCGTCGCTGGTTGCGACTGGGTCGCTGACTTGTCGCAAGCCATCGCTGCAACACCGAGAACGAGACTCAACAGGTACGTGCGCATTTGTTGCCTAAGATGCCAGAACCCTGACGATGTCGCACGGCGCTCGGTCTTGCGCGTGACGTTCCCGGTCGGTTCGGCGTTCCAGGTGGGTATGGTCGCGAAAGCAGTGATGGGAGTCGTCGCCCTGCTGGGGGCGTGCGCGCATGGGGTGCTGGAGCGCGAGGCGGGTGCCGAGTACGTCGTCGAGATCGACGGAGCGGCCTTCGATCGTCCATTGCCAGCGGATGCCAATGCACTGCAGATGCGCGAGATCCTTTTGGGGGCCAACCGCTATGCGCTGACGACCTGGTACGACGGCACGTTCGGCGGGCAGCACGGAACCTATCTCCAGCTCGCGAGCTTCGACGAGCAGGATGTTCGCCCCGCCGCGAGCGAGGCGTTCGCGCTGGCGGTGTCGCTGCGAACGCAGATCTACGATCCGCAGATCACGGGCGTGTCAGCCGACGACGCCGAGTCGTGCGCCGGACACCTCCTGACCTCGCTCGCCGCGAGCCACCTGGCGAACCGTGACGACGGCTGGGGCGACGATTGGCAGACCGCACTGTGGGCCGCGTACGCGGGCACCGCCGGCTGGCTACTGTGGGACGCCCTCTCGCCTGACGATGCGCGCATGGTGGGCCGGATGGTCGAGCTCGAAGCGATGCGGTTCGTCGACTACCAAGTACCGTACTACCGGGATGCACACGGGGAGGTGGTGTCGTCGGGTGACAGCAAGGCCGAGGAGAACGCGTGGAACGCTCAGCTCTTGTACCTCGCGGTCAACATGATGCCGGAGCACCCGCAGCGCGCGGCATGGGAGGGCAAGGCAGCGGAGCTCGCGATCAGCTCCTACGCACGGCCGTCCGCGCTCGAGTCGGGAGAGATCGTCAACGGTCACCCGCTCTCGGTCTGGCTCGCGGGCAGCAACGCGAACGCAGATGGCGCCGTGATCAACCACAACATCGTTCACCCCGACTACATCGCGACCGCCGCTTACACCGCATCGGCTCCACTCTGGTACGGCCTCGCGCGCCGTCCGACTCCAGATGCGATGTTCGTCGGAACGACGGCTGCATACGCGACGCTGACCGACACGCCCTGGGATCCCGAGCTCGACTACGAAGACACGAGCTGCCTGCTGACGCCGTGCGCGTGCAGCCAATTCTTGCGCTGCACCGCGGATGCACCGGGCGGCACGATCTACGTCGCCGGGAGTGACGAGATCTACTTCCCGCACGGCAATGACTGGGGCAACGGTCGACGGATGAACTACGCGATGTTCGACGCGCTCGCCGACGCGTTCGCGCTGGATACCGAATCGACGACGCCAGCGGCGGTGTGGGAGGCGCGCCACGGGCGCGTCGTGCTCGACAGCCAGCGCGCATCGCACGACCGACGCGCGTACACCTCGGACGCCGAGGACTCGTATCAGGGACGCGAGGCGTGGGTGGCCGTTCACGCCGCGATGGGGTGGCTCGCGAAGTACGTCGTCGCCCAGGGCGTCCACACCCGCACGGACATCCCGCTCGCGCGGTGACGAGGGGCCGAAGCCGCTACCACCCGTCGAGCTCGACGGTGCGTCCGCTACACACACTCCCCCCAGACCTCATCACGCGTTTCGTGGCGGTCTCGTGTTGAGTGCCCCGAAGCATCCTCGCTAGAATTACCGCCATGCTGGGTGGGGCGTGCTGAGCGAACGGGCGGACGACGCGTTGATCGGATCCGTGCTCGGCAAGGATTACGTGGTCCTCGAGCGCATCGGTGCCGGCGGCATGGCGGTCGTCTACCTCGTCGAGCACCAGACCTTGAAGAAGCGGTTCGCCGCGAAGGTGTTGTCGCAGGCGCTCGCGGCGAACCTCGAGGCGCGCGCCCGGTTCACCCAAGAAGCCCACGCGGCCTCGGCGCTCGATCACGACAACATCGTCGACATCTCCGACTTCGGCGTCACGCCCGATGGGCGCCCTTACTTCGTCATGGAGTTGCTGCGCGGGCGCTCGCTCGAACGTCGGCTCGCCGAAGGCCCGATGACGATGGAGGAGCTCGTCGCGGTCGCGGTATCGGTCGGACGAGCGCTGTCGTTCGCGCACGCCGAGGGCATCGTCCACCGCGACATCAAGCCCGAGAACGTGTTCCTCGTCCAGCGCAGCCAGGGCCGGTGGGGCGTCAAGGTGGTGGACTTCGGGATCGCGAAGGCGCCGGTCAACGACCGGATCACCAAGATGGGAGAGGTGCTCGGAACGCCGATGTACATGTCGCCCGAGGCGTGCCGGGGCGACGACGTCGATCATCGCGCGGACATCTACTCGTTCGGGATCCTGCTCTACCAGATGCTGTGCGGGCGGGCGCCGTTCGAGGACGGGAACCTGCTCAGGCTCCTGCAGATGCAACTCACCGAGCCGCTGCCGCCGCCACGCTCGGTCAACCCCGACCTGAGTCCCGGGCTCGCGGCGATCCTCGAATGTGCGCTCGAGAAGGAACCGAGCGCGCGCTACCCGGACATGGAGTCGCTGCTCGCGGCGTTCGCGGCGGAGTTGCCGCCGGGCGCCGATCGGCTGCTCGTCGAGATGCAGACCGGCGTGATCGCGGGCCGCGCCACGCCGTTGCCGTTCCCCGTGGTGTCGGCCGGCGACTCGCGACCGTCGCTGCCGCGCGTGCAGGCCGTGTCCGGCATGCAGCCGACCGTGCAAGCGACGGCGACGCCGACGCCGACGCCGACGCCGACGCCGAACCCGACGCCGAACCCGACGCCGACTCGCAGACGCCCGCTGACGTTCGCGATCGCCGCGGTCGCCGCGGTCGTCGCTGGCGGCGCGATCGCCGCGGTGGTGGTGCTGAGTTGGGGGGACGCCCCGGCGACGCCGACCGCGGCCGCGAGCCCGGCGGCTGCGACGACCGGATCCGCGCCGGCCGCCGGCGCGCCCGACGCCCCGAAACCGTCGCCCCCCCCGCCAGCTCCCGCCACGGTCAAGCTCCGGGTCGATTCGCAGCCGAGCGGGGCGGTGGTCAAGCTCGACGGCCGCACGCTCGGGGAGACTCCGTTCGAGGGCAACCTCGACAAGCTCGACCGGATCGCGCACCTGGTCGTGACCAAGCCAGGGCACGATGACATCGAGCGCGAGGTCAACCTCGAGGTCGGCGCGTCGCTCGATCTGATCTTGCCCGCCGCGCACGTCGTCATCCCGACCGTCAAGCGCCCGCCGCCTCCGCGCGACCGTGACAAGAACCGCGGCAACCCCAACGCGGGATCGGGGACCAAGCATGGCGATCCAAACCTCGATATCCGCCTGACTCGCTAGCGGTCGGTCGCAAACCTCGACATCCTGTCAGGCATCGTCGCTTGGGGGGGGACATCGCACGATGCGAATTCGCACGCTCGTCGCCGCATGGCTTGTCAACGCGTTCCTCGCGCTCGTCGCGCTTGCGCCTGCGCATGCCGACGGCGTCGCCGACGAAGCCGATCTGCA
>JAGSPR010000446.1 GCA_018262455.1 Deltaproteobacteria bacterium
CCCGGCGACCGAGACCGTCTACCTGCGCGCTCCGCAGTGCGACTCGCTCTACGGCATGGTGCACCGGTCGACCGCGACCGCGACCGGCCAGCACATGCGAACCCTGCTCGACACGGCGATCGCCAACGGCAAGCTGCTCGCGACCCATGCTGCGCTCGTCACCAAGGTGCGCGGCGAGGTCGCCGTCGATCCACACGGCCCCGGGCTGACGGAGTTCGACGACGCCAACACGTGGCTCGACGACGTGATCGCCGGCCAGGAGACCGAGGTCCGCGCGCTGCTCACCGAGCTCGGGCTGTAGTCGGCGACGCCGCCCGCTTCAGCGCGTAGGGCACGTACGACCCGACCGTCGCGATCGCAGTTGCCGTGCTTTCCTTGCATGAGCTCTGCCGTGGTCTGCAAAGCCTGCGCGCGACGACGTGCGGTCGCGGACCAGGCGCGTCGTCGAGCGTGCGCGACGCTTGCAGGACCTTCGCGGCATGAGAACCCTCGATCTCCTCGCCTGTCTCGTCCTGTCCGTCGCGTGCTCGAGCAAGAAGGACTCGCCCGGCGGTGGCGGCCCGACGCCGAACCCCGTGCCCGGTGCGCCCGCGGCCACCGGGGCGAAGGGCAAGCTCGACTGCGACCGGGTGCTGTCGAAGGACCTGCGCGCCAAGTACTTCGCGAGCGCGACGATCACGAACAACCCGCAGCCGATCGCGGAGGCCGCCGAGTGCCAGATCAAGATCGGCGAGGAGGACGCAGATGTCACGGTCACCTGCCACGCCAACATGGCGGCCGCGATGGACATGTCGATCGAGAACCTCAAGAAGAGCCTGGGAGCGAAGGACCTGCCCGGGGTCGGCAAGGGTGCCGTGACGGTCGACATCGGCGCGGGCGCCGTCCACGTCACGGCGTGGGACGACGACTCGAACTGCTCGATCAGCGCCGTGGTACCGAAGCCGATCGATCCGACTGCCTACTCGAAGGACCTGCTCGCATCGCTGCCGCCGAGGTGATCACGGCGTCGGTCGCGCGCGCGGCACGCGGATGCGCGTCGAGTGCATGGGCTCGCTGGCGCTGACAGTGGAGACTCTCCCCCACGGCCAGGTCGAGATCGCGACCGCGAGTCCGCGCTGTTGAACACCAACTCACGATTGCTGCACAAGTTGGACGTGGCACACCGGGTGCTTTGCGCCGAGGTCACCTATGCCGACGAAGATCCTGGTGTTAGTGGCTACTCTGGTTGCCGGTTGCATCGTCGGCGAGGACGAGCTGCAGGTCGGCGACACCTCCGGCAACGAGAACGAGCTGGCGGTGAACGAGATCGTCAACACGGGGGAGGTGCTGCGGGTGACGGCTTCGAGCTTGAACCTGCGCAGCAGCGGCAGCACGAGCGCCACCGTCATCGACTCGCTCCCCAGCGGCACGCAGGTGACCTGCGCCGAGACGAGCGGGGTCACCGGCTGGGTGAACGTCACGACCGCGAGCGGTGACACGGGCTGGGTGTTTGGCCGCTATCTCGTTCGAGCCGACGCCGGCGGGGGCGGGGGCGGGGGCGGAGGCGGAGGCGGAGGCGGGGCCAGCGGCGACACCTGCGCGCCATCGCGGTCCGCGGGCGTCGTCGGCTCTTACCAGAAGGCGCTCCACGACGCGATCGCGTACGCCGAGGGCACGCGTGGCCATTCGAAGGACGGCTACGACGTGATGTTCTCGTTCAGGCTCGCGAGTAGCTGCGTGGCCCACCCCAACCAGTGCATCGCGTTCGGCAGCACGTGCTCGACCGCGGCGGGCCGGTACCAGTTCCTCAAGGGGACGTGGAGCTCGGTGGCGCAGGCACGCAACCTGGGCACGTTCGAGCCCGAGAACCAGGAGCGCGGCGCGGCGTATTTGATCTCGACGACCCGGCGGGTGTCGGTGCCCCAGGATCGCCCGATGACCGCGACCGAGTTCTCGAACGCGATGTCGAAGCTGTCGTACGAATGGGCGTCGCTGCCGCCGGGACGCTACGGTCAGCCGAACAAGTCGATGACGCAGATGCGGTCGACGTACTGCGCCGTCGCTGGGTGCTAACCGTGGAGGGCGTCGCGAACCACGTGATGCGGCGACGTCGGCTGGGCGTCGTCGTCGGGCTCGTCGGGGTCGGTGGGCTCGCGATCTGGCTCGCGATCTCCGTACGCGGGATCCCGCCGACGCGGTCGGTCGTGCCGGAGTCCGTGGCGGCCTCGCCGGCTCCGGCGACCCGGTCCGACGCCGAGCGTCGTGGTCCTGAGGCCCTCGCGCGCCCGAGCGCTGCCGCCTCGTCGATCGAGGACGTCCTCCGCGCGCGCGCCGACCCGACCGCGGCGGGGATCGAGGTGCTGGTGGCGGGCCTCGATGCCGACGACGCCGTCGTGGTGGCCGAGGCCGCCAACGGTCTGGTCGCGCGCGGCGCGGTCTCGGCGCTGGCGGACCTGGTCGCGTACGACGTGCTCGGCCGCCCGTGGGCCGCGCCGAGCATCATCGATGCACTGGGCCGGCTCGGTGCCGTCGCCGGGCGCGAGCAGCGCGCCGACGTGACCGAGCGCCTGCTCTCGCTCATGGAGGAGGAGAAGCGCCGCGGCGCGCGCGAGAGCCAGGGCAACTTGTTGCAGATCTACGAGGCGCTCGGCCAGACCGGCGACCCGCAGGCCGTGCCGCCGCTCGAGCGCGAGCTCGTCGATCCGACCGTGGGCACGGCGCCGCGGGTCGTGGTCGTCCAGGCGCTGGTCGCGCTGCGCGCGCAGCGGAGCCGTGGCGTGCTCGAACGGCTGCGCGACCAGCTCGCCACGTCCGCGGAGGGCGTGGGGTTCGAAGCCGAGCTGCGGCGCGACCTGCTGGCCGCGATCCGCGACGCCCTGGTGCAGCTGTCGTGACGACGCGCGCCGGCTCGTCCGTTCGGTGGGGCGCGCTCGCCGTGATGTGCGCGGTCGGGTTCGCGGCGCACGACGTCGCCGCGATGCCGACGGTGTCGACCACGCCAACCGTCCGCGGGTGGGTCGAGGCGACCACGTCGCGCTGGGACGCGAGCGGCGAGGTGATCGTGACCGACGTGGTCGTGCGCGCGGCCGACGGCCAGCGGGTCACGATCACCGAGCACGGCGGCAGCGTGGACGGAATCGGAATGTCGGTGTCGCATCGTGATCCGAACCTGGTGGCGGGCGACGAGGTCGAGCTCGTCGCGGGGCGTCAGGGCGTGCGCGCGCGGCGGGCCTCGGTTCGCAGCGGCGTCGCCGCCGCGCCGGGCCCCGCGTCGGTCGCCGGCGACGGAGTCGCGCGGTACGGGCTCCAGCGGACCTCGCGCAGCGGTCGCCCGCTGTACCACCCGAGCGGCTCCCTGCGCTTCGTCTACGACGCGCGCGGGACGGCGCGGATCGAGGGTGAGCGCGAGTGGGCCGCGTTCGACGAGGCGTTCACCGCGTGGGAGGTCGCGTCAGCGAAGCAGGCCAGCGGCAGCGTGCACTTCCTCCGCGAGCGCGTGCCCGACGCGCCGGACGGCCACGACGGCATCAACACGATCCGGTTCCGTGACGACACGTGGTGCCGGCCCGCGACCGGCACCGCGCCGCCGGTCTGCCACTCGCCGGAGGCGGTCGCGGTGACCCGCACGCTGTACGTTGACGATCCGGCCTCGCCGCGCGACGGCGAGATTCTCGAGGTCGATATCGAGGTGAACAGCGTCGACTTCGCCCTCGCGGTCGACGGCCGCCCCGCGGCGATCGATCTCGCGAGCGCCGCCGCGCACGAGATCGGCCACGCGCTCGGCCTCGAGCACAACTGCGGTATCGAGGACGGCGCGTGGCCTACGGATCAGAGCGAAGCACGTGTCCCCAACTGCGAGAGCGCCGATCGCGAGCTGCTCGAAGCGACGATGTACTTCCAGGTCCAGCCCGGGACGGTGACGATGCGGTCACCCGAGGCAAGCGACCTCGCCGGGCTGTGCACCGTCGTCGAGGGCGCGTGCGTGCCCGACGTAACGGGCGGCTGCTCGGCCGGCGCCGACGCGGGCGGGCGATCGTCGATCGGCAGCATCCTCGTGGGGCTGCTCGTCGGGGCCGTGATGCGGCGCCGGCGGCGCGATCGTTCGCCGACGGGAACCGCGATCGCATAGTCGATGCTGCTTCGGCTCGACGTGTGACAAACTCGTCGAGTGACTCGTCTCGGGATGGTCCTGTTGCTCGCCGCCTGCGCGGCCGGTGCCCGGGGGCGCGGACAACCACCTCGCGATCTCGACGTTGCGATGCAACCGCACGCGGTCGCGAGTCGGCCGAGCGGCGAGAGCGCCGGAGCTGCGACCGCGCCACCTGCGGCCGCGCCCACGGATCCCGTCGGAAGCGGCCCGGTCGCGAAGACGCCGGTGCCTGCGGTTCCGGTTACGGACCCCGCCCCCGCGGATCCGGCGACGCTCGAGCGGCTCGCCTGGCCGGCGACCACGACCTCGTTCGTGCTGCGTAACTCGGCGCACGTGTACGCGACACCCGATCTGAGCTCGGAGCCTCTCGGCAAGATCATCGTCGGGACGCGGCTCCCGGTGGGGGAGAGCATCGCCGGCGACAGGCACTGCAAGGTGTGGCTCGCGGCCGTGCCGAGGGGCTGGCTCTGTGCGCGTTACGCGAAGCCGAGCACGCGGCCGCCCGAGGCGGTCGTCCAGCCGGAGGTTCCCGACGGCAAGCTGCTGCCGCAGGACTACTACGGCATCAAGAAGGGCGGCAAGCGCTACGCGACCGAGGACGACGTGCGTGCTGGCATCTCGCGTCCCGAACCCAAGGTGCAGTCGACGTACATGGTCACGAAGGACAAGGAGACCGTCGACATCGACGGCGTGACCTACGCGAACACGAGCGTCGGCCTGGTCGCGGCATCGGATCTCTACAAGCACTGGCCGTCGACGTTCGCGGGCATCGACCTCGTCAAGACGCCGCCGCCGGCCTGGCCCTTCGCGTGGGTGATCGCCAAGAACCGCCGCACGGTGACCGCGCGCGCGACGGCCGACCGGAAGGGCGCCGAGGCCGGGACGCTCGCTCATCGCGAGATCGTGCCGGTGCTCGAGGAGGCAGCTGGCTTCGTGCGCGTTGCCGACGGCAGGTGGGTCGAGCGCGCGAGCCTGCGCGTCGCCCGCCAGCGGCCGCGGCCCGCCGTCAACGCCGCGCACCCCAAGTGGATCGATCTCGATCGCGACGAGCAGGTGATGATCGCGTACGACGGCGACACGCCGGTGTTCGCGACGCTGTTCTCGTCGG
>JAGSPR010000028.1 GCA_018262455.1 Deltaproteobacteria bacterium
GGGTTGGTCCCGACCTTCTCGCAGGTCACGTTCGACGTGCTGTCGGGCTGGCCGGGCCCGCCGCAACAGTCGGCGTCCTGCGAGCACAGCTCGCCGGTCGGCTTGCAGCCGCTCGGCGGCTGACACACGAGCACGCCGCTCGGGCCAAACGGGAAGCACGCGCGGCTGCAGCACTCGCCGCCGCAGGTCGGCAGCGGGCCACCCGCGTAGTCGGCGCCCACGTCGCAGACCTCGCCGGCGCCGGCGCACCCGGTCGCGCCATTCGACGGTACGATCGCGCACAAGCCGAGCGCCGCGCCATCCGCGATCGAGCACAGCCCGCCGCAGCACTCGACATCCGTCGTGCACGTATCGCCGGTCTGGACGCAGAACGACGGGCTGTTCGAGCAGGTGCCGCCATTACAGAACTTCGAGCAGCACTCGCCGTTGGTCGCGCACGTGTTGCCCGACGTCCGGCAGGCCGGGTTGAGTGGCGCGCAAGCCCCGCTGCTGCAGATGCCGCTGCAGCACTCGGAGTCGCCGCCGCACGCCTCGGTGTCCGACGTGCACTGATCGCCCGAGCACTTGAAGTTGACGCACGAGAACGAGCAGCAGTCGGGGCCGGCCGCGCAATCCCCGTCGGCGGCGACGCACGAGCCAGGCACGCGCGCGCACAACCCGACGAGGGTGTCGCAATTGCCGGTGCAGCAGTCCTCGTTGACGGCGCAGGTGATCCCGGTCGCCGTACATTCGAGGGTCGGAGTCCCCCCGCTCTTGCCGCCGCACGCCGCGCCCACCAGGATCAGAACACCGATCAGGTAATGCTTCATATTTGCGCTGGCTCCATCGAGGTGAGTGCTGGCTCCCATTGTCTCGCGCCGGCGGGATTCCTCAAGGAGGTCGAGGTCGCACCCGCGACCACGTCGATGCACACCCACACCGATCGCCAGGGTCTCACATGCGATCGGCGCGCTCCAGAAACTGGCGAGCGTCGCGGGCTCAGCGCGGTGACTCGGCATAGCGCGCCTCGAGGACGTGGCGCAGCGCGTCGAGCTCGGTGCGCGTGCGGGCGTGGCAGACCACGTGGAACGTGCCCCAGTGCGAGGCGCCGATCATCGATTCGGCATGAACGCCGCCGCGATCGGTCCAGACGGTCCAGTACACGTCGTGGTTGCGGAGCCTGCCACCGACGATCTTCGCGTTCACCGGATCCGCGACCACCTGCGCGTCGAGCTCGTCCTCGTGGATGTCGCAGTGTCGTTCGCCCCGCCGGGCACCCAGCCGGTAGGTGCCGGCATCCCCGGTCAGCTGCCAACCACGAGGCAGCGCCGGCGCCGCACTACTGGTCACATCTCGGGTCGCGCGTGGTCCGAGCGGCGTCGCCGGGATCATGGTCGCGACGATCCGGCGGCCGAGGGCCACCCAGGAAGCGGCGTCGTCAAACGCCGCATCGTTGACGTAGAACGTGAGGAGCTCGACGGCGTCGTGGTTCGCCACGTAGGCAGCGAGCACCAGCGAGCGAGCCCCCACGCGGCGCGGGAACCGAGGCACCACCGCGAACGCGGTCCAAGGCCGCGGGACCTGGATCGACTCGATCCGGGTTCCCGGGACGTCGCCCAGCGCCGCCGTGACCTGCTCGTGAAGCGTGCCGCTTGGTACGTTCGAGAGCTCGCGCGCCTCCATCACGAGGCGCGACGATCCCCAGTCCAGCTGCGCTCGATCGGCCTCGCCGACCATCCCGGTCGCGAGCCGCACGCTGAGGTGACCGCCCAGCAGGTCGGTCCGAGCGACGGCGAGCGCGATCGCACCCGGCGGCTCGGCGCCTGCGCTCGTCGCTAGCGCGAGCACGATGATGATCGAGACCACGCGCATCGAGCACGATCCTGCTGGACCGCGTGGGCGGGGTCGTCACGTCGCCGTCCGACGTTGTCACGACTTCGTGATCGATCGTCAGCCGTTCAGCAGCGTGCGCAGGTCGTCGTCCATCGTCGCGCGGATGTGGTCGATCGTGCGACCGCGCAGCCGGACCTTGGTCGCGCGATAGGCCGAGCGCGGCAGGGCGCCGAGCCGGGTGGCCTCCGCCACGGCGCGGGGCAGGACGGCCTCGGGGGGGGCGACCTCGTCGACGTACCCGGCGATGACGGCCTCGTCCGGGCTGTAGATCCGGGCTCCCAGCGTGGCACTCGGCAGCGCCGCGGCGGTGAGCCGATCACGCGCGAGCTCCATCGCGAGCACCGGCACCGGCAGCCCGATCGAGACCTCGTTGAGGCCGATCCGAAACGCGCCGGCCGCGGCGATCCGGAGATCGCCGGTGAGCACGACCAGCGCTCCGCCCGCCAGCGCATGGCCGGTGCACGCGACGACGAGCGGCAGGCTGGCGCCGTACAGCGCGAGCAGCAGCTGCGAGCCCTTCTGGAGCAGCGCCTTGGCGTTCTCGGGCCCGCTCATCATGGTGCGCAGATCGAAGCCGGCGCAGAACTTGTCAGGCCGACCGGCGAGCACGATGGCGCCGGCCTCGGCCTCGGCCTTCGCGAGCGCGGCGGTGAGCGCCTCGATCATCGCGTCGGAGAGCGCGTTGGCCTTGCCATCATCCATGCGGAGGACGGCGGTGGTTCCCTCGAGCGTGTAGGTGACGAGTTCGCTGGACACGCGTGCACTCTAACCCGCTCCGCGCGAGGCCGGCGTGGGGGCGCGGGCTACTTCGGCGACCTGACCGGCGGGACGTGCCAGATCGTCTTCACGTACTCGGCGATCGAGCGATCTGACGAGAACTGGCCCGCACGAGCGGTGTTGAGGATCGAGGATCGCGTCCACTGCGCCGGCGCGCGCCACAGCGCGTCGACGCGGCCCTGGCAATCGACGTAGGCGCGGTAGTCGGCGAGCACGAAGAACGGATCGCGGGCGAGGAGCTCCCCGACCAGGCCGCCGAACAGGCCGCGATCGCCGGGCGAGAATTCGCCGTTCGCGACCAGCCCGAGCACGCGGGCGAGCTCGGGGTCGGCCTCGATCATGTCGCGAGGCCGGTAGCCCGCGCGCTTGCGCTCCGCGACCTCCTCCGCGGTCATCCCGAACAGGAAGAACTGATCGGCGCCGACGGCCTCGCGGATCTCGACGTTCGCGCCGTCGAGCGTGCCGATCGTCAGCGCGCCGTTGAGCGTGAACTTCATGTTGCCGGTACCCGATGCCTCCATGCCCGCGGTCGAGATCTGCTCCGACAGATCGGCAGCCGGGTAGATCCGCTGCGCGGTCTTGACGTTGAAGTCGGGGATGAACACCACGCGCAGCCGGTCGCGCGCCTGCGGATCGCTCCCGATCGCCTCGGCCACGCCGTGCGCGAGCCGGATGATGAGCTTCGCCGTGCGATACGCGGGCGCCGCCTTGCCGGCGAAGATGATCGTGCGCGGGGCTCCGATGGCTTCGCCGCGCCGGATCCGGTCCCACAGCGTGATCGCGTGCAACAGATTCAGGAGCTGGCGCTTGTACTCGTGGATCCGCTTGCACTGGGCATCGAACATCGCCGCCGGGTCGAACACGAGGCCGTGGGCCTGGCGGAGCCACGCCGCGAGCTCGCTCTTGTTCGCGTGCTTGACGGCACGCCAGCGGTCCTGGAAGCCGGCGTCATCGGCGACCCGCTCGAGGCCACGCAGCTGCTCGAGGTCGCGCAGCCAGCCGTCGCCGACGGCACGTTCGTGAAGCGCTCGGGCCACAGCTCGGCGAAGTCCCGCATCACGGTCTCCCGCAGCAACTTCGAGTGCAGGGCGGCGACGCCGTTGACGTGGTGACTCGCCACCGTGGCGAGGTAGGCCATCCGCACCGTCTTCTGGCCATCCTCGCCGATCAACGACATCCGGCGCAGCCGCGCCTCGTCACCCGGGAACCGCGCGCGCACCTCGTCGAGGAACCGGCGGTTGATCTCGTAGATGATCTCGACATGACGCGGCAACAGCCGCTGCATCAGCGCCAGCGGCCAGGTCTCGAGCGCCTCGGGCAGCAGGGTGTGGTTGGTGTAGGAGATCGACCGCCGCACCTGGTCCCACGCCTCGTCCCAGCCGAGGCCGTGGACGTCGATCAAGAGCCGCATCAGCTCGGGGACCGAGAGCGACGGGTGCGTGTCGTTGAGCTGGATCGCGAACTTCTCGGCGAACTCGCGGATCGGCGCGCGCTGGAGGAGCAGCCGGATGCTGTCCTGCAGCGCGCACGATACGAAGAAGTACTGCTGCTCGAGCCGGAGCTGCTTGCCGGCCGGGCTCGAGTCGTTCGGGTAGAGGACCTTGGTGAGGTTCTCGCTGCGGATCTTCTGGTCGACCGCCCGCCAGTACTCGCCGACCTGGAACGCGTCGAGATCGAACTCCTCGTCGGCGACCGCGCTCCACAGCCGCAAGAAGTTGGTCGTGTCGGTGCCATAGCCCGCGACCGCGACGTCGTACGGCACACCCTTGACGACGCGCTCGGGGCTCCAGGTCGCGCGCATCCGGCCGTGCTCGTCGGAGAGCTGGCGGACCGTGCCGCCGAACCCGACGCTGTGCTCGATCTCGAACCGGCGGACCTCCCACGGGTTGCCCCTGCGGAGCCAGCGATCGGTGCGCTCGACCTGCCAGCCATCGCGGATGGTTTGATTGAAGATCCCGAACTCGTAGCGCAGCCCGTGACCGACCGCCGGGATGTCGAGGGTCGCCAGCGAGTCCATGAAGCAAGCCGCGAGCCGGCCGAGCCCGCCGTTGCCGAGCCCAGGCTCTTCCTCGTACTCGATCAGCTCGTCGAGCGAGCGCCCCGACGCCTCGAGCGCGGTGCGCGCGGCGGCGGACAGCCCGAGCGTCAACAGGTTCGACCCGAGCTGCGGCCCGATCAGGTACTCGGCCGAGAAGTACAGGACGGTGCGGTGCTTGCCGAGGTAGAACGTACGCGCCGACGCGATCCAGCGGTGCAGCAGGCGATCGCGGATCGCGAGCGCGAGCGCGAGGTAGTGATCATTGAGCGTCGCGACGGCCGGGAACTTCGCGAGCTCGAGGTAGAGCTTGGCGACGATGTCCCGTCGGAGCGAAGCCACGTCGTTACTCGGACGTGGCTCGTCGTCACCCGGATCGATCATCGGGCGAGGATATCAAAGCGGGGCGCCGGCCGTCGGCTACGGGGAGTAGTTCGAGTCGTCCGCGCCCGGCGATGGCGGCGGCGTGTGCCGATCGCGCGCCGAGCCCTGGGAGGGCGCATCGGAGAACGTGTACGGCACGATGGTGTTGCCGCCCCGCTCGGTCTTCGGGAACCGCGCCCGCTTGATCGCGTTCACGATGCACTGTGCGTGGCCTGGGTCGGGGCTGGCCGCGCGGATGTCCGTGGGACCCACCGAGCCCACGGTGCCGTCGGGCAGGATCTGGACCTTGATGCGGACCACCCACGGGATGGGGTGCGGTGGGGTGCACTTCTTCACGAGCTTGCGGATGTTGCCGCCGAGACCAGCGTCGATCTGCTGGGCCGTCAGTGACGCGGGGGGCGGAGTCGGCACGATCGGCGGTGTTGCCCTGGTGGCGCCCGCGTCGACCAGCGAGCCTGCATCCGGTGTCAGCGGGGCTATCCGGCGTCGGGGACGCGAGCGCGGTGACCGATCCGGAATCCGCCGGGGCGCCGGAGCCCGCCCCGCCCGCGGCGGAGCCGCCGCCCGACGACCGGCTGATCACCACCGCACCGACAGTTCCGGCGATCGCGAGCGCTGCGAGCAGCACGAACAGCCCGACGCGCCTGGGCTGCTTGGCGACGACCTGCTGGGGCGTGCGGACGGGTGGGATCGGCGCGTCGGCATGGTCGGAGGTCGCGGCGGGCAGCGATTGCGAGGCGGCCGGCGGCGGGGGCACGACCGGCATGACCGGGAGGAGCGGCGGGCTTCCCGGCGGCAACGTGGTCTGCCCGACCGCGTAGGGCTGGCCGAGCGCGGTGAAGATCGTCATCGCCTCGCGCATGGTCGGCCGTTGCGCGGGTTCCTTCTCGAGCAGGCGCGCGACCAGGTCGTCGAACTGCGGCGGTAGGCCGGGGACCAGCTTGCTCGGGACCGGCGGCGGGTCGCCGAGGTGCATCGCGCAGATCTCGGTCATCGACTCGGCCTGGAACGGCGGGCGCCCGCACGCCATCTCGAACGCGACACAGCCGAACGCGTATGCGTCGGTGTGCCAGTCGACCTCGGCGAGGCTGTGCCACTGCTCCGGCGACATGTAATTCGGCGTCCCGATCGAGCTCGCCGATAACGACGTCATCCGCGGTCCGCCGCCGGACCGGACCTCGAGCTTGGCGATGCCGAAGTCGAGGATCTTGACGCGTTCACCGCCCGCCAGCTCGGCGTCATCGACGAGGTAGATGTTGTCGGGCTTGAGGTCGCGGTGCGTGATGCCCGCGTGGTGGGTCGCGTCGAGCACGCTCGCGATCTGCCGGCCGAAATCCGCGACCTGGGCGATCGAGAGCTGTCCCGTGCGCTTGATCCGGCTCGTCAGCGTCTCGCCCTGGAGGTACTCCATGACGAGGTAGGCCTGGCCGCCGGTGTGGAACCCGACGTCGAAGATCTTGACGATCCCGGAGTGGTGGATCTGGCTGACCGCGACCGCCTCGTTGAAGAACCGCTGGACGTGGGTCGTGTTGGTCGAGATGCTCGCCTGGAGCATCTTGATCGCGACCTTCGTCTTGATGCTCTTCTGCTCGGCGAGCCAGACCTCGCCCATGCCGCCCTTGCCGAGGCGGGAGACGATCTCGAAATTTCCGACGGTGTCGCCGATCACGCGTTGGGAGCCTAACACGTGCGATCTCCGGGGCTCGCCCGGGCGGACCACGGCCGCCGCGTCACGGCTTCGCGGCGGCCGGGGCGACTGCGGCGGTCGAGAACCGGAGTTCCGCCGCAGAGAGCTCGCCCGCGTCGGCGTGCACCGTGCGGTGGACGAGCTCGGCTTGCCAGCCGGTCGCGGCATCGGACCACGTCCGCACCGTCTCGTCGGGCTTGCCGCTGCCGGGTGTCCCCGGTCCCCACGCGCGGGTGATCGCGGTCTCGGCCAGCTTCAAGCCCGGCAGATCGAGGGACAGGGCATGGATCCGCACGGCCTTGTCCGGTCCGGCGGTGAACCACAGATTGCCGACGACCTCATCGAGGCCACCGGCGACGTGGGCCACGCGGTTCTGCGCGTCCACCTGGGCCGGCGCGGTGAGCTCGGGCAACACCGCCTTCGCCTCGTCGACGGTCATCCCGATGCGCACGCTCGCGAGCGGGCCCGGAGGCGCCACCGCCTTGCCGAAATACCCCGGCTGCAACGGCCGGTACGGCAGGAGCTGCAGCGAGGAGCAGGCCATCGCGGGCGACTGGATGCACTCGAGGGTGGCGCGCCAGCCGCTCGCCTCGCTCTGCCAGCCGAGGGTCGTCATCGGGCCGGAGGACGTCTGGCTGTGCGGCGCGCCCCACCGCCGGGTGAACGCACTCGTGATCTCGGTCCCGGGGATCCGGGGCTCGAACATCGCGACGAGGTGATGGACGCGGCCGCGCTCGAGCTTGACGAGGAGCGCCCCCGCGGGCAAGTCCGCAACCAGCTCGTCGCCGCGCGTGGCGAGCGCCGGCATCGCCGCGCGTGCCTCGTCGACCGTCATGCCGACCCGCAGCCCGCCGGGTGGGCTGACCGGCGGGCCGAACCCCGCTGAGGGATCGAGCCCGGCCGCGAGCTCGCGGCGCTTGGCGCAACCGGTCACCGAGAGTGCGATCGCGATCATCGCAGCGAGCTTCATGCGCGGGAGCCTCGCATGAGGGCCGACCGCGAGGCACCGGTGATGCCGGTCCAATAAGGCGTGCCGGCTGGTAACCGGCAGCAGCGTCGTAGGTGATGCCGCGGGCACCGCGATCTCGTGATCGACGCCCGAGGACGCGCCCTCCGCGTCCTACTTCGTGAACACGAGGTAGGCGAGCACGCCGATCGCGGCGACCAGGATCGCGATCAGCACGAACACCAAGGCGTTCGAGCGCGAGGGGGCTGCGACTGGAGTCGACCGCTGCGCCGAGAAGCCGGCGAAGTTGGGGTTCGGCATCCCCTGCGCCGGACGGTTGCTGGGCATGCCGGGGAGCAGCGGCCGGCTCGGAGCCCGGCTGGGGGTGCCCTGCGCCGGGTAACCAGCGCTGATCGGCGCGCTGACCCGCTGGATCGCGGGCAGGGCAGGCACGCTCGACCGGGTGCCGCCCGACAGGTTCACCTGGCTCGCCCGCGAGCGGACCTTGACCTTGCCGTCTCCACTATCGCTGCCACGCCCGAGCTCGCGCATCGCACCGTTGACCTTGTCGGGCTCCGCCAGCTTCTTCTGATTCGACAGGAACGCGAAGTACGAGTCGGGCATGTCGTCGAAGTCCATGACGAGATCGCACTCGTCACAGCGACACGTCGGCGGCTCGTGCGGCGGCGGCCCCATGTCAGTGGCCTCGACGAGCAGAACCTTCTCCTCGTCGCACTCGGGGCAGAAGTACGGGACGTAGAAGCTCTTGACGACGCCGCTGCCGGTGAAGTTGTTGACCAGGTTGATCTGGGCGACGATCGCCGGCGAGCATTCGACGAGGACCGATCGCGTGCCGCCGGTCTCGAGCTTGGAGAGCCAGTTCACCCAGTCGCGGACCCCGCACGAGTTGATGCGCTCGACCTCGCCGAGATCGATGACCGCAGTGCCGTTCGGGATCTTGTCGACGAGCTCACCGAGCTCGTTGTCCTCGTCGATGACGCCGCCGAGCTTGACGTAGCTCATGTCTCCGCGGTGCTGGACCGACGCCTGGAACTTTTGGCTCATGGTCTGATCGCCCGCTCTCGCTCGCTCGGTCCTGAAGCCACGTAACGGCTGTATTGGTGATTACACCACACGACCATAACCGGCTGCACGGGCTACTCTACTTTGCACGTTGACATCGATCCAGCGACCCCAGGGGTTTCCAGCCCGCCGACCGGGTAGGTGTGTGTCGCCGATCACCCTACGGGGCCCCGCAAGGGGGACCCTCGCCGTGGGGTGACGTCGATCCTTGCTGCGCGCGGACCGACGCGGATCTGTCCGGCTCGGGCCGCTCAGGCGGTGAGGACGTCGCGCACGTGCTGGTAGTCGTCCGACAGGTAGAACCGGACCAGATCCGGCCCACCGAGCACGGCCCCGAGGGCCACCGCGGCGTTGTTGTTCGAGAGCTTCTCGCCGGATAGCCGCGCGACCATCCAGATCGCGGCCGAGAAGTCGTCGCACGCGAGCAGGCCCGCCCGCTTGGCCTGGGCGAGCATGCCGTCGCTCCACGCACCGGGATCGATATCGCGCGCACCGGCGTACTGTTCGAGCACCTTCCGCGCGGCGGGACTCGCATGCTGCACGAGGTCCGCGGCGGGCCCGGTGAGCTCGCCATCGCCGGCGAGGATCGACCTCAGGAGCACGGCGAGCTCGCGGCGCTGGCGCGCGCCGACCTGGAGGAGCGTGGCGTAGCCACCACGGATCGGCTCGAACGCATAGCCGAACAGGAAGCGCAGCGCGGCATCCGGCTCGGTCAGCAAGCTGCGATCGATCACCAGCAGCTCGCGTGGAAACGCGGTGACGGCCGCGAGCCCCGGGACCTTCTCGCCGACGAAGACTTCGGCATGGACCCCGAACAGCTCGCCGACCTCCGTCGCGATCTGGAGCAGCCGCGGGTCATCGAGGTTCTGCGCCGGTTGCAGGTTCGTGCCGAGCGAGGGCTGGGTGACGATCCCCGAGAGCTCCTTGGCGAACGCCGAGAACACCGCTCCGAGCGGCTCGCGTGCCGCAGGCGTGAGCAAGTAGCGCGCGCGGTGTTCGTTGCTGAGCGGACGGCGGAACGGCGCGCCGGCCTGCACCGCGCGCAGGCGCTGCATCGTGGCCCGATCGGCCTCCTCGGCGAACCCGAGCAGATCGAGCGCGGTGAGCACGCGGTTGGCGCGCGCGGTCTCGCCGATCCGGTTGTGGAACATCGCGAGCAGGCGATAGGCGGGCGCGTGGTGAATGTCGCGCTCGAGCACCTTGCGGAGCTCGCCGATCGCCCGCGGCGCATCATCGACGGCGTAGATCTCCGCGAGCGCGACGCGATCGCTGGCGCCCTCGGGCTCGACGTTCAGGATGCCGCGGTACGCCTCGATCGCGGCAGGTCGGTCGCCCGAGGCGAGCAAGATCCGCGCGAGCCCGCGCTGCAGCGGTACCGCGGCGCGCAGGCCACCCTGCGCCATCGCCGCGTGCGCGGCATCGATGAGCAACGTCTCGGCTTGCTGCTGGTCTCCACCGTCCGCCGCGCGCCTCGCGAGCACGAGCGCCGGGGGCGAGTAACCCGGATCGTATTCGATCGCGCGATGGTAGTGCGGAGCCGCGGCCCGTGGGTCACCCGCCGTGTCCAGGATGCGGCCCTTGTAGTAGTAGTAGCGCGCGAGCGCGGGCGCCTCGAGCGGCAGGCCCGGCGCCGTCGCGAGCTCGATCACCCGATCGATCGCGGCACGCGCCTCGGGGTAGCGACCGATCAGGAAGCACTGCTGCGCGAGCTGGTAGTACGCGTCCTGGTGCGTGGGCTCGTCGTCGATCACCGCGTGGAGCGCCGCGATCGCGCGTTGCGGATCGAGCTCGCCGTCCGCGTGGATCTCGGCGCGTCTCATCATCGCGGTCAGCCGGTCGGCGGCGGAGGTGGCCTCCGAGCCCACGAACTGCTCGATCGCCGTGACGGCCTGCCCCCAGTGCCGCATGTCGGCGTGGAAGTCGACCAGGGACGACAGCACGGTGATGTCGCCGGGGGCGAGCGCGACCGCCTGGCGGTACAGCTCGGCGGCTTGATCGAGATCGCCGTCGCGTTCGATGATCGCGGCGCGGCCGACGTGGACGCGGGCGAGCAGCGGCCCGGCGTCGTCCCGCTTCTTGTACAGCTTGTCGAGCTCGCGATACGTGGCCTCGAAGTCCCACGCATCGGGCTGCTCGCGGGCGAGCGCACCGAGATCGTCGAGAGCCAGGGCGTTGGTCGGCTTGATCTCGAGCGCGTACACGAGGCTGTCCGCGGCGCCACGCGGATCGCCCGTCCTCCGCGCCACGACACCGCGCTTGCGGAAGAACTCGCTGCGCGTGGTGGGATCGCCGTCGCGCATCGTCTTCTGCGCGAGCGCCATCGCGATCGGTTGGGCCTTGTCCCAGTCGCCTCGCGCGAAGAAGTGCTCGAACAGCGACTGGTTCGCCGGCACGCACTCGGGGTCGACCTCGAGCGCGCTCTCGTAGAATGTCATCGCGCGCGCGCTGTCACCCAGCTGATGCTCGTGGATCCGGCCGATCTGGGCGAACACGCCGGCGCGCTCCTTGTCGTCCTGCCACAGCTTGACCTCGAGCTCGAGGGTCTCGAGGACCCGCGGCCACTCCTCGCGGCGGCGATACAGATCACGCAACCCGTGGACCGCCGGCAGGCACGCCGACGAGGTCTTGATCGCCTCGTGGTAGTAGCGGATCGCATCGTGCTCGCGCGAGAACTTGGCCTCGAGCACCGAGCCACATCGGAAGTACAGCAGCGCGCGCGTGGAGCGATCGGTCGTCACCTTGATCTGCTTGCGCGTCACATCGATGAACTCCGCCCACTGCTCGGTCGATTCATAGATCCGGCCGAGCGCGTCCAGGGCGTCGCGATCGTGGTCGCGGAGCTCGAGGATCTTCTGGTAGTGCTCGGTGGCGGTGACGACGTCGCGCGCGCCCTCCTCGGAGGCCCGGGCGATCCGCTTGAGGATCTGCACCGATTCGTCATCGTCGTGCGCGTGCTGGAGCTTCCTCTTCAGCATGTCGACGAGCCCGCCCGCGTCCTGCGCGCCCTCGTAGTAGTTCTCGAGCATCGCCTGGGTCTTCGAGTCCCTGGGATCGAGCGCGAGCAGCTGGTTGTAGATCTCGATCGAGAGCTTGGGGTCCTTGCCGTGCTGGTGCACGAGATCGGCGGCGGCGCGTAGCGCCTCGATCCGGCGCTGCGGATCGTGCTGGGTCTCCGCGCGCCTCTGGTAGGCGGCGATCAGGGGCTGCCAGTCGTTGCGGCTCTGGCTCAGCTCCTCGAGCGCCTTGATCGCGGCGGCGGGCGCGGAGTCCACCTCGACGACTTTCTGGTAGGAGGCAATCGCTGCCTCGGGCTGGCCGAGGAAGCTCAGCTGCACGTTGGCGCGCCGCTGGTACAGGTCGCCCAGTCGGTACACGCGTGACTGGCCGCCATCGACGTAGCGGATCGCGGTGTCGTAGAGCTGCATCACGGCGGCCCAGCGCTCGGCCTTGTAGCAGACCCGCTCCATCGCCGTGAACACCTCGCGATTGGACGGGTCGACCGAGAACGAGGCCAGGTAGGCGGCGAGGGCACCCTCGAGGTCATCGAGCTTGAAGCGCAGCTCGGCGACCCGCGCGAACAGCGGGCCGGCAACGTCCGGATCGCTGGCCGCTTCGGCACGCGCTTCGATCAGGCTGGCGAGCTCGCGGTCACGGCCGAGCTGCTCGTACAACGCCTCGAGTGCCAGGCTCGCGGTCGTATCCCCGGGCCTGCGCTCGAGCACCTCCTCGTAGGCCTGGATCGCCTCCGGCTGCTTGCCGAGCTTGGTGGCGCGCAGCTCGGCCAGCTCGAGCAAGATCGCGATCCGGCGTTCGTCCTCGGCTGGCTTGCCCGGCAAGAGCTCGCTCTCGAGCATGGTCGCGAGCTCGGGCCAGCGCTGCGCCGCTCGGAGCAGCCGCAGCAGGTCGCTCTGGCGCGCGGCGTTTGCGACCGCGGCCTGCGCGATCATCAGCATGCGGATCGCGGCATCGGGATCCCCGAGCTCGCGTTCGTACAGCGCGGCGAGCTCGGCGGCACGCCGCGCCTTGTCGGCCGGTGCCGTCGCGGCTTCGAGCTGACGCCGCCGCACGTCGGCGAGCTCGGACCAGTCCGCGATCCTGGCGAGCGCCTCGGCCAGGACCTCGAGGTTGCGCGCGGTCCGGGGGGCGCCGCGGAACGCCCGGGCGAGCTCGTCCCATGATCCGAGCGCGCGCGCGGGCGCCTCGATCCCGGCGAGCGCCTCGATCTGATCGGGTTCGATCGCGAGCATGTCGAGGTAGGCAGCCACGACGGCCTCGGGCTCGCGGCCGAGCTCGGTGAGGAGCTGCGCGAGCTCGCCCAGAAGCTGCATCCGGCGCGCGAGGCCCGGCTCGGCGCCGAGCTCCGCCCGGACGGTGGCCAGGGCCCGCTCGAGCTCGCCGCCCTGGCGGTAGAGCCTCGCTCGCTCGCGCGGCGTGTCGGGATGCTCGGCCGCATGCTCGAGCGCCGCGAGTGCCGCCGCCCGATCATCACGGCTCTCCTCGTTGTGCGCGATCTCGAGCCAGATCTCGGCACGACGTGCGGGCGTGCTCGCGAGCTCGGCGGCGCGCTTGCGGAGCTCGATCGCTCGCGGCCACAGCGCATCGCGGTCGCACAGTCCGGCGAGCACGAGCAGCGCGTTGGCATCGTCGGGCCGATCGGCGATCATCCGCTCGAGGGCGGCCCGCGCGCCGGCCGGATCGCCGAGCTCGTCGAGCAGCCCGGCATGCTCGAGCGCCGCGCTCGCCCGCGCATCGCGGCCCTCGAGAGTCGTCGACAGCTCCTCGAGCACCTTCGCGAGCGGCTCGTGGCGTCTGGTCGCGCGATAGATCGCGGCGAGCGCCGCGCGGGAGAACGGATCGGCAGCAGCGAGATCCGCAGCGCGTCGCAGCGCGTCCTCGGCGAAGGCGACGTCGCCGCGCGCGAGATCGACGATGCCGCGGGCACACCACAGCGCCGAGACGCAGCGCGCATCGAGCTCGCCACGCGCCGCGGCGGTGTACGCCTCCGACAGCTCGTCCGAGTCGTCGATGGCCGGGGCGCGCACCGAGGTCTCGCTGGTCCGATCGCCACCATCGCGGTGGAGCCGCAGGAGGTGGTCATGCGTCATCGCCAGCGTGGGATCGGCCGCGGCTCGGGCAAACAACTGCTTCGCCTTGGTCAGGTCGCCCATGCCCTCTGCGATCGCGGCGGCCCAGCGCACCGCGAGGCCGCCGCGGGCCTCGAACCGCGCGAGCTGCGCCGGGCTCGGCGACGGGAACTCCAGCTGGTCGAGCCAGCGCTCGGCGGTGATGCTCCCTGCGGCATCGACGACCGCGCGTGCGAGGTCGGGGAGCGCAGCGGGGTCGTCGGTCACCGCCGCGAGCTCGAGCGCACGCCAGGCATGGGTCGCGGCGACCGCGGCACATTCGCTGTCGGCGAGCTTGCGGTGCGCCGCGAGCGCGACGCGCCGGCTGTCGCTCGCGGGGGCGGGCGCGCGCGGCGCGCCGATCGCGGCCCACGCCGCGCGCAGCAGCGCCACACGCAGACCGGCACCCGGAGCCTGCGAGCTCGGGTCGTCGGCGAGCTGGGTCCACAGCGCGGCCGCCTGGGCGAGCTGGCCGTCACGCTCGAGCTCGGAGGCCACGGCATGTCGGGTCGCGACGGCGTCGATCGCGCCGCCGGGCAGCGCACCGATCAGCCCGGCGCGCTTGTCGAGCAGCTCGAACCGGCGTGCGTCGTCGAGCACCGTCGCGGCGTCGATCGCGATGTCGAACGTGCGCAGCCAGCCGAGGGCCTGACCAGCCCCAGCGGATGCGGAGAACTGCTCGAGCTGGGTCCAGCACAGCGCGAGCGCGCCCATCGCGTCGCCGGCGCGATCGAGGACGAGCGCCGCGGTGGCCGCGACCTCCTCGGGATCGGCGGCCTCGCCGCTGGCCGCGAGCGCCGCCTGCCGCAGCTCGATGACGCGTGGCCAGGCCCCGCCGACCGCGTGGGCGAGCGAGGCCAGCTCGACCAGGTGGGCGCGCCACGCCGCCGGCAGCTCGCCCGCGAGCAAGCGATCGGCGAGCATCGCGGCGCGATCGACCCGGCCGTGCCGCCACAACCAGGCCTCGGCGAGCTCGAACACCAGCGAGGGTGTGTCGTCGAGCGAGGCCTCGGCGGCGGCGAGCGAGGCCTCGTCACCTGCCGCGATCGCCATCGCGAACCGCAGCCGCGGGACGAGCGGATGGCCCTCCGCGAGCTCGAGCAGGCGGTGCGCTTCGTCGGGCGCGTGCAGCACATCCCAGCTGGCGAGCGCGGTGCGGACGTTGAGATCCGCGAGCCTGCCGTCGGCACCGCCGCGGGCCAGCAGCGCCTCGGCTTCTCCCGCGACGAGCTCGAACAGCGGTCCGAGCTCGGGGAGCTGGCCGGCGTCGGGCAGCACGAGGCTGCGGGTGTCCTCGACCAGGTCGTCGCCCGACCCGAGCACGACATCCGGCGCGGGCGTCGGCGCGATCGGCGTACGACCCGCCGGAATCGGCGGCGGCCCGTGGAGAGCCCGTCGGGTCGGAGGCGGATCCGCCATGCGACTGGCGAGCGTAGCAGGATGATCTTCGGACGTGCCAACTCCTGCCCGTGCTACCTTTGCCGGCGATGTCGAGCGGAGCGCCATCTCGACGCGCGATCTGCGTCAGCCGCGAGGCTGGCTGCTGCAGGGCGGTCGAGGATGCGCTCACTGGTGCGGGGCTCACCGTCGAGCACGTCTCCTCGATCCCGGCCGATACCCGGGGCATCGCCCTGGTCGTGGTCGACCGGGCGTCGCGCCAGGAGGCGGGCGAAGCGCTGCGGACGAGTGCCGCGCCGGTGGTGGTCGTCGGCGACGATCTCGAGGATGACGCCCTGATCGCGTTGATGCTCGAGGGGCCGGTCAGCCACCTGATCGGCGATCCCCGCGACCCCGACCTCGGCATCACCTCGGAGAAGCTGGCCTCCGGCGACCTGTTCGGGCTCGAGAAGTATGTCGCCAGCGGTGCCCGCGTCGGCGAGCGGATCGTGCGGACCGCCGCCGACAAGCGCCGCGCGATGGACGAGGTCTGCGCCTGGGCCGAGTCGGTGGGCGCCCGCGCTCCGACGGTTCACCGCCTCGCGGGCGTCGTCGACGAGTTGCTGATGAACGCGCTCGGCCCCCCTGACGCCGCCGCGGGCCCCGCCGTGCTGCGGTGGGGCGCCGACCAGCGGACCCTCGCGATCTCCGTCGCCGATCGCTCCGGCAAGCTCCGCCAGCGCGACGTCATCGATCATGTCCGGCGTGCCCGTCACGACCGCGGCCGGCCCAACCCGGCATCCGAGGGTGGCGCTGGACTGGGGCTGTACCTGGTCCTCGCGAACGTCGCCGCGCTCGTCGTCAACGTCGTGCCGGGCGAGCGCACCGAGGTGGTCTGCCTGTTCGATCTCGCGCGCGGAAGTCGACCTTCGGTGCGACAGGTTCGATCGCTGCACGTGTTCGCCACGAGTGCGTAGGAGATCTCGATGAAGCAACGGCGGCTGGGTAACAGCGGGGTGATGGTGTCCGAGCTCGGCCTGGGCGCCGGACCGCTCGGTGGGGCCGAGCTCGACGATGGCGCGGCCGAGCGGCTCGTCCGGCAAGCCATCGAGCTGGGCATCACGCTGATCGACACCGCGCCGAGCTACGGCCGGTCCGAGCAACGGATCGGCGCGGCCCTGCGCGGCCGGCGAGACCAGGTCGTGGTGTCGACGAAGCTTGGCTACGGCGTCCCCGGCGTCGCCGACTGGACGGGACCGTGCATCACGGGTGGGATCGACCTGGCCCTCGAGCGACTCGGCACCGATCGGATCGATCTCGCGCATCTCCATTCGTGTCCCGTCGAGGTGCTCGCACGCGGGGAGGTGCTCGACGCGCTCGAGCGCGGGGTCCGCGCGGGCAAGGTCCGGATCGCGGCGTACTCCGGCGATGGCGAGGCGCTGCGATGGGCGATCGAGAGCGGACGATTTGGCGTGGTGCAGTGCTCGGTGAGCCTCGCGGACCAGCGTGCGCTCGACGCCGCGATCCCGCACGCGGTGCGCGCCGGGATCGGCGTGCTCGCCAAGCGCCCGCTGGCGAACGGAGCGTGGCGCGAACGCGAACAGCCGGCAGCCCCGGATCGGGCGGCCTACTGGCAGCGGCTGCGCACGATGGAGCTGCCGCCCGCCGGGGTCCCGCCCGCCGAGTACGCGCTCGGCTTCGTGCTCGCGCAGCCGGTCTCGTCGGTGCTGGTCGGCACGACCTCGCTCGCTCACCTCGCCAGCGCGGTCGAGACCGCCCGCCGCGGGCCGCTCGATGCCGAGCAAGCCGAGCTCGCGCGCGCGGCGTTCCGGCGCTGCGATCAGGGCTGGGACGGCGTGATCTAGCCGCGATCGGCCGGGTCGACGTCGACGTCGAGGACAACGTCGACCGATCGAGCAAAGCCGCCAATCCCCGTCACGCTGGCCGGACCGCGCGCTATGGTGACGCGAGCGCGGCCTCGATCGCGGGCGGGATCCTGGCGAGGGTCCCGTCAGCCATCTCACGGTAGATCTCATGTTCGCCGTACTTGTCGACCAGGAGCGCAAGCGAACGTGCATCGAAACGCTCTGGTGGATGCACCAGTACGCGGCGCTCCACCGGCGACACGCCTTCGCGGACCAGGCGCAGGTCGATCACGAGCTCGATCGCCGGATAGGAGCGGAGCGTGTCGACGCCGCGCCCGACAATGTTGGCGTCCCCGAAGGTCACCGGCGCACCAGCGACCAACCATGGCCGGACCTGGTAATGGACCTCCACGGTCGCCAAGCCCGTGTCGGCGGCGGCGATGTTCACCAGCGCGACGGGAAGATATCGACGCAGCGCGAAGGCGACGCCATTGTAGATCGTGCCGTTGTTGATCTTCGCTGCGACCGCTGGATCGGAGATCTTCCCGTCGCGCACCGCGACCGCGATCTGCGGGGCATCGCCCCGGGTCGCGGTCAGGAGTACCGCATCGAGAAATGTGCGCACCGCGGGATCGATCCGAGTCGAGGCCAAGCGCCTCCGCTCGGCCTCGACTTGCTGCTCGCGGCTCGAGATCTGGGTCGCCTCTTGCTCCGCATTCCAGCCTTCGATCAGCGCGTCGGCCTCGGCGCGATGGCGCTCGCCCCAGACAAGGTACTTCTCGATGAACGGCCGTGCTTCGACCGCGCGCAGAAAGGCCGCATCATCGTGTGCCCGCTGCCGTGCCGGAGCGAGGATCGCAGCGAGCACGATTGCCACGGCCGCGATCCATATGCCGCGTCGCCACGTCGCTGCGCGGGCAAGCCACGCGCTTCCCAGGCCGCTGCCGAACAGGATGAGCGCAGCCATGCCGGCTCCCGCGGCCCCCCATCCGGCACTGTCCAGCCGGCCGAGCTCGAGGCGCCAGAGTGCGTGGATGGCAACCCCCGCCGCGATCAGCGGCGTCAGCAGCAGGGCTTGTCGCGCCCCCAACCTTCGTACTGCCCCCTGCGCCCGCACCGCTTGCGGGCCCGACGACCGCCGCGCCACGGTTCGGGCATGCGGCAGTGAAGCCGGTGCCGGCGGCGCTGGCTGCGAAGCACCGTCATCCTGCGCGGCGTCCGGTGTCCCTACCTGATCAGCGGGTTCCATGCTGCGGACGGACAGTAGCTCACACGGGGCGCGTGTGACGCTGTCTCCCGCTGGCAACGCGGGTGTCGTCGTCGTCGAGATCGCGACTCGCCTCGCGGTTGGGTCTGTTCGTCGGCAGGTCGGGATCCCACTGCGGCTCGACCGTTGTTCGTCAGGGCACGTTGAAGCTGACGTGCACGTGGTCGTAGTGGTTCTGGGTGATGCTGCCCCGATCTTCCATCGGCTCCCAACCCTGGCCGAAGTTGATGCGTTGCTGCCAGATCACGTACCAGATGACGTACTCCTGCTGGTGCGCGAGGGCGAACGCAGCGTGGGCATCGCCCAGCGCGTTGTTGTCCGAGGGCACGCTCCCGTAGGCGTCGCTGACCAAGGTGTCGAGGGCGCGATCCGCGCTCGGATCGTGGCCCACATACGTCGACGGGTGGCAGGCTCCGACCGCGTTGCACGCGGCATCCGCGAACGCCTGCACGTGCGGCAGGACGGCGGGTCCGATGATCTCGACGGTGCGGCCCATGCCGGGCGCCGCGTCCGGCGTTGCGTCGCTCCCCGCCATCGGCGGGGATCCCTCGATGGTGCCCGTACACGCCGGACCCGCCACGCCGGCGAGCGTCAGCAGCGCCACGCAGGTCGCGTGTCGCCACCAGGGTGCAGTTCGGGGTCTGGAGTCCCCACGATCCGGCGCCAACACCGTGAAGGGCTTCGCGATTTCCGCCATCTCGGAGGGGCTGTTGCGAGATCCGGGCCGAGTCACCCGCCTCGCCGAGGCTCGTCGGGCACTTGAGCCTGTCCTGCCAGGTCTGGGTCCTGCATCCTGCGCCCCGTGCCGCGGCCGAGGAGCTTGTGGATGAACTGCAGCATGACGACCTGTCTCACTCGTTGCGTTCGGCAACATCGCTGGCTCGCCGGCGTTGCCATGTTGTGGCTGCTGTCACTGGTCCAGGCGTCGACGGCCCACGCGCAGGCGCTCACGAACTACGCGAGCCACACGACGGTCGGGCGCAGCGTCGTGGTGACCACCGCCACCGGGCAGCGCCTGCGGGTCACGCCGTATGGCGAGGCGATCGTCCGGATCCAGGCGATCGAGGCGGGGCAGTTCCTGCCCGACGATCACTACAACATGGTCGCGAGCCATGACATGCCGGGGACGCTCGCGGTCACCGACGGGGGGAGCTTCCTCGATCTGACCGGCGGCGGCGCGCGCGTCCGGCTCGCGAAGTCGCCCCTGCGGGTGCAGGTGTTTCGCACCGGGTCGACGACCCCGATCCTCGGCGATGCCGCCGGCGCGGTCTGGCCCGCCGGGGGCGGCGTCGCCCAGCAGTTCGCCGTCGATCCCGCGGAGAAGTTCGTGGGGCTCGGGCACGGCTTCCTCGGCCGCGTCGGCAAGCTCGAGCTCACCGGCACCGAGGTCTCGCGCAACTACGGGCTCGCGGAAGGCGAGCAGGCGCCGCTGATCGTGCCGTTCTACCTGTCGAGCAAGGGCTACGGCGTGTTCGTCAACAGCTCGTTCGGCAACCGCTTCCGGTTCAACGTGGCGGGCAGCTACGAGGTGCTCCTCGCCGGCAGCGAGCTGGACTACTTCGTGATGGTCGGGCCCGGTCTCCCGGCGGTGCTCGCGCAGTACACGAGCCTGACCGGACGGCCGCGCCTGCCGCAGCTCGCGATGTTCGGCCTCGCGCTGTCCGACAAGTCAGAGCCGACGGTCTCGGCGGCCGCGTGGTGGCAGGCCAAGATCCGCGGCCACCGCGCGGCGGGCTACCCGATCGATCACATGGTCAACGACAACCGGTGGCGCGCCGGCGGCGGCGAGCGCTGCGTGTCTCGCTTCGAATGGGATCCGGTCCGCTATCCCGATCCTGCCGGGTTCCGCGCGTGGATGCAGGGGCAAGGGCTGGTGTCGACGCTCGACTTCAATCGCTGCATCGCGAACCAGAGCGCGGGCTGGCAGCCTTCGTTCAACCTGCCGGATCCCGGGACGGTCGAGTTCGGCACGAGCGCGCCGGATCTGACGCGCGCCGACGTCCGGGCGTGGTGGTGGAACCTGATGTGGACCAGGACGCTCGATCCCGCGCTCGCGTATCCCGGGGACGCGCTGTGGATCGACGAGTTCGACCAGATGGGCTCGGCCCCGGCCGGGCAGATCCTCGGCAACGGGCGGACGTGGGGCGAGATGCGGAACAACTGGTTCCTGCTGATCGCGCGCGCGCTCGGCGAGGACGGCTGGGACAAGGCGCTGCAACGCCGGCCGTTCACCTGGGTGCGCGGCATGACGGCGGGCGGCCAGCGCTACGCGACGCTGTGGAGCGGCGACATCGATCCGACGTACGCCGAGATGAAGCTCCAGATCCGCGGCATGCTCGCGGCGGGGCTCGGCGGGTTTCCGTTCTGGGGCCACGACGCCGGTGGGTTTCACGGCGAGGCGATCACCGCGACGCAGTTCGACGAGATCTATCGCCAGTGGTCGATGGCGTTCGGTGCCTTCACCCCGTACTGGAAGCCGCACGGCACGGTGCACTCGCGGTGGCCCGGCGATCGCGATCTCGATTCGCAGCGCACCGCGCGAGTCTACGGCGACCTTCGCTACCAGCTGCTGCCATACACGTACTCGTTCGCGCGCGAGGCGAGCGAGACCGGCATGCCGATCGCCCGCGCGATGCTGCTCGCCTACAGCGATCGCCCCGAGGCGTGGCAACGCGACCTCCAGTACCTGTGGGGCAGCGAGCTGCTCGTCGTGCCCAACGCGGGGCCCGGCTACAACAACGTCGACACCTGGCTGCCGCCCGGTCGCTGGTACGACTTCTGGAACGATGACCGGTTCGACGGCGATCGTACGATCACCACCTCGGCCCCGCCGGGCCGCGTCCTGCTCTACGCCCGCGCCGGCGCGATCATCCCGACCGCACCCGTGGCCTCGAGCACGGCGTTCCTGCGACGCGACGTCCTCGACCTCCACGTCTACGACGGCGCGAACGGCTCGTTCACGCTGCGCGAGGACGATGGCGTGACCGAGGCCTATCGCGGCGCCGAGCATCGCGAGACCCAGCTGTCCTACGACACCGGCACGCAGACGCTCTCGATCGCCGCCGCGACCGGGAGCTATCCGGGCGCACCCGCGGCGCGTCGCTACGTCGTCCACTTCCACGGGCTCGCCACCCCCGCGTGCGCCAGCGTCGACGGCGCGCCGGTCGCGCAGCTCCGGACCGAGCAGCTCGCGCACGTGCTCGGCGCCGGCGCAGCGTGGACCGCGAGCACGCACGGCACGCTCGCGGTCGTCGTCCCGGCGGCCCCCGTCGATCGCGCGGTGACGGTCGCGGTGCGCGGCTGTACCGCCGACGTCCCGACGCGCTACGAAGCCGAGGCCGCGGTCACCAACGCGACGGTCGGCGCCAAGGCCGTGGCCTCCGGCGGCTCGTATGTCGGCGCGCTCAACGTCGTCGGCAGCTACGTGGAGCTCCACGTGATGGCCGCGCAGGCCGGCGAGCACGACGTGACGATCGGCTACGCGAACGGCCGGGCGAGTCGCGCGGTGCGCGGGCTGTACGTCGGAGGCACGCGGATCCACGACCTGTATTTCCCGACGACGCCGGACTGGGATGACTTCACCGTGACCCAACCGGTGCGCGTCCAGCTCGCGGCCGGCGACAACACGCTGCGCATCCAGACCGACGCTGCCGACGACGAGACGATCGATCTCGACTTCGTGGACGTCTATGAGGCCTTGCCCGCGCCGATCGCTCCATTCTATCAGGCGCTCGATGCGACCGGGCTCGTCGTCGTCGAGGCCGAGCACTTTGGCGTGCGGAACGACGTCGGCGGTCACAGCTGGCAAGCGATCACCTACGCGCAAGGCTATGCCGGCGAGGGTGCCGTGGTCGCGCAGCCAAACCTCGGGACCACGATCGCCGGCACCGAGAGCCCGCGCCTCGACTACGAGGTTCAGTTCGAGCGCACCGGCACGCACTACGTGTGGATCCGCGGTCACGCGTACGGGCGTGATGGCGACGACACGGTGACGGTCGGCCTCGACGGCGCGTCGCCCCACCCCGTGAGCTTCGCGGCGGCCGAGGACTTCGCGTGGGCCGGCGGAGAGCTCGTCGCGATCGAGGTCGCGTCGCCGGGTGTCCACACCCTCAACCTGTGGATGAACGAGGACGGCGCGATCGTCGATCGGATCCTGCTGACCCCCGACCGCGCGTTCACGCCCGACGGCAGCGGTCCCGACGAGAGCGGGCACGTGCCGGGCGTGCCCGATCCCGACGGCCCGGGCACGCCGGGTGCCGGCGGTTGCGGCTGCCAGACCACCGATCCCTCGGCGTTGCCGTGGCTCGCGCTCGGGGTCGCCGCGGTGCTCCGCCGGCGTCGCCGCTGCGGGGCGGTCGGGTAGCGGACCGGACGTCGGGCTCAGCCAGCGGGACGTTCGCATCCTCTCGCTGGCATGTCGGCGACCTCGAGCGACACGAGGCCGACGATCTCCTTGGCGGCGAGCGCGCAGCGCATCTCGGATGTATGCGTCACATCGACGATTCCTGTACGTTCCGAGCGTGACTCGCTCGCTCGTGCTGGTTCTCGTGCTCGCCGCTTGTGGCGCAGCTCACGTCGCCCCCACCGATTCGCTGCGGGACGTTCGAGAGGGCGACGTGTTCGGAGCCGAGACCTGGCGCGTCCCGGGCTTGGTCGAGTACATCGGCTTCTCCGGAGACGACATCGTGGTCGCCACTCAGGGCGGCGCGATCGCTCGGTTCGGCAGAGATGGCACGCGCCACATCGTCGTGGAGGGTGCGCTCGCCGACGTCGCCGGTGTCGCGATGCAGGATGACTCGCTGGTGATGGCGAGCGATCGCATCATCCGTGTCGACCTCCGGACCGGCGCAGCCAGTCCCGTCGACCTCGGCCATTCGGCTTACGCGCTCGCGGTCGCAAACGGCCGAGCCGTCGTCGGCGAAGGACGCGAGGGTCCATTGCGCGTCATCGACATCGCGACCGGCAAGGTGCTCACCGAGCTCGAGCACTCTCGCGGCTACGTCTCGCCGCGCATCGTCGGCGACTGGGTGCTCGCCGGCCGAGACGAGCGCGCCGCCGGCATCTGGGAGCTCGCGACCGGCAAGCGGCATCGTGCGTTTGCCGTCGGCAACGCGACGCTGTACGCGATGTCCCCCGACCGCCAGCTGATCGCGACCGGCAACTTCTTCGCGGCCTCAGAGAATGCGATCGACATCAATCGCATCGACACTGGCGCACGCACGGGGACGATCCGCCTTTCCTGCAGTCCTGACGCACTGGCGTTCGCCCCGGCCAGCGATCGGCTCGCGATCGCGTGCAAGGACGAGATCCGGATCGTCAAGGCGCCGGGCGGCGAGCAGGTCGCGAAGCTCCCCGGTTCGCGCGCGCACGTGCGCTCGCTCGAGTGGTCTCCGACCGGCGATCTCCTCGCGCTCGGCGGCAACGACAGCATCCTTCATGTCTGGCGCACCGACACGTGGGAGCCGCTGACACGCGTGACGGGCTCACGGGGTGAGATCCGCGAGATCAAGGTCACCGGCCGTTATCTCGTCGCCCACTCGCTGGCCGGCAACTCGGCGTGGCTGTGGGTGACCGATCTCGTGAAGCCCGTGATCGAGCTCGGCGGTGTCGGCCGCGAGATCCTCACCGTCGAGGGCGATGGCAACGACGTGCTCGTCGCGCTGATGAGCTCCGCCGGTGGCGAACCGCGTGCCGTCGTCGAGCGCTGGCGAGGCGTCTCGCGCGTCGCGCAAGCAGCGCTTCCGGCAGCGCGCACCGGGCTGCCGCCGCTCGTTCGCGCGCTAGGTCCCATCGCCGGCGGTGGCGTGTGGTTCACCGCCGAGGGTCGCGTCACCGTGCTCGACGCCGATCTTCGCCCGCGCTGGACATCGCCGCTGACGACCGACCCGAAGGATCCGACGGCGATCGGCTACGGTAACGCCGGCGCGACCAAGAACGGCGCCGTCATCGCCCTCCACGCCGGCGGGAAGCTCAGCATTGTCTCCGGCATCGAGCGGCGGCTCGCCGCGAGCGAGCGGTACGTCGGCTGCGGCAACACACCGCCGGCCGTCTCGCCGGACGGCAAGCGCGTCGCGCTCCTCGATCCGAAGGGTATCTTCGTGTTCGACGCCAGTACCGCGAAGGTGATCGCGTCGCGCGGGGTTCCTACCGACGACGAGGACCCCCGTGCGCTCGCCTGGAGCGGCGACGGCGAGCTCGTCGCGCTCGCAGGCCGGTTGCTCGTCGCGTGGAACGTCACGGCGAACACGGCGATCGTGATGCCCTCCGCCCCGAGCGCGATCACACTCGCGATCGACCACGATCGCATCTATTTCGGCCGCAACGACGGCACCGTCGCGCGCCGCTCTCTCAGTGCGATGCGCCGCGGAGCGAAGCCGTTTCCGATCGCGACGCCAGCCGCGTGCGAGGACGAAGGCGGCACCATGGGCCTCGCCTCGTTCGGACGCCTCGGCGGTAGCGATGCGCCGCGTGGACGCCTCGACGATGCCGGAGCGTACGACGAACCCGATCCGCCGATCCCTGGCGAATCAGGCGGCACCGAAGCCGAGTAGCCGGCCGAGCGTAACGTCGGAGTGGCCCAACCGTTCAAGACCTCTGTGGCCAGCTGCTAGCGTCCGCGCCCGCCGAGTAGCCCCGCGACGATCACCGCCCCCGTCGCACCGGCGAGCAGCAAGAGGCTGGGGCCGATGTCCGGTTGTCGGACGGCGGCGACCACGCCGGGCAGGGCGACGAAGATCGTCCACCAGCCGACCAGCCAGGCGAGCTTGGCTCGCGCGCGGGCGGCCGCGGTGATCGGCAGCGTGCTCGACAGCCTGTGCAGTTCGATCGGCGGGCGCTGCAGCCGGCCGGCGAGCACGATGCCGTACGCGGCGGATCCGGCGAACGTCGCGGTCAGCCACGGGCCCGGATCGTCGGGCTGGGAGATCGCCACGATGACCAGCACGAGGAACGCGAGCGCCCCGAGCGCGAACGCCATCGGGTAGCGCCGGCGGACGAGCCGCACGTCCTTGCGATACGGCAGCGCGGCCTCCCCGAGCAGGTGAGCGATCGCACGCTCGATCGTCGTCGGTGGGCGGATCTCGAGCGAGGCGAGGCGCTGGCGATCGAGCGCCGACACGTCGCGCAGGATCGACCCCATCACGCGCGGCGCGCTCGCCCGGATCGCGACGATCGCGAGGACGCTCGCCCCCGCGATCGAGCCGAGCACGATCGCCGCGGGCACCACCGGCGTCCCGCCCGTCAGCCAGGTCGTGAGCAGGAAGCTGCCGGTCAGCAGCACGGTGGCGCCGAACCCGGGGAGCGCACCGAGCAGCGCCGACGACGGCGGCTCCGGGGTCTGGGCCAGGCCCGCCGCCGCGCGCACCCGTTGCACCCGGTCGTCGCGCTGGCCGAGGGCCACGAGGGAAGCGGCCCAGGTCGCGATCGCCGGGATGAACAGCGCCGCGCCGAGGCCGAGCGCGAGCGCGAGCGCCGCATGCCGCGCCGCGAGCTCGATCGAGATGGACGCGAACGGCGCGGCTCCGATGATCGTGGCGAGCGTGGTGGCGAGCGAGGCACGCACGCAGCGCACCAGCGCCGCATCGAACAGGGGCCCGCCCTCGATCGGGAGCTGCGCGAGCAGCGACGCGTCGGCTCGCCAGTACAGGTGGAACGGCACGCGGAGGAACGCGACCGCGAACGCGACCACCGTGGCGGCGAGCCAGGTGTGACTTGCCGACGCCATGCTGACGGATGCGCGCCAGCCGACCCAGGCGGCGATCGCTCCACCCGCGACGATCGCGATCACGAACCGCGACGTCCACCAGCCGGCCCGCGCGCGCCGCTCGTGCAGCGCCGACCACCGGATCAGCTCGCGCGACGTCATGAGCTCACGTCGGGCCTTCATCGGCGATCAGCGAGACGTAGAGATCCTCGACCGCCGACGGGCCCTGCGCGAGCAGCGTCTTGACCTCGTCACCGCGGTGGTCGGCGACGAGCTTGCCCTTGTCCATGATCAGGATCCGATCGCACATCCGCTCGGCGACGCCGAGCAGGTGGGTCGACATCAGGATGGCGGCGCCGCGCTCGGCCGTGGCGCGCAGGGTCGCGCGGGCGGCTCGCGAGGCGTGGGGGTCGAGGCCGTTGAGGGTCTCGTCGAGCAACGCGAGCTCGATCGGTCCGACGAGCGCGGCGGCGAGCCCGACGCGCTGGCGCATGCCGAACGAGAGCTCGCGGCACGGCCGGTGGGCGATCTTCGTCAGCCCGAGCTGCGCGAGGACGGCCTCCGCTGCCGCGAGGTCAGCCCCGCGGGCCTCGGCCACGAAGCCGACGTGCTCGAGCACCGTGAAGAACTCGTAGAGTGCCGGTGGCTGATCGGCGAAGCCGACCTTGCGGCGCGCGGCGCGCGGTGCGGTCGCGAAGTCCTCGCCGGCCACCGTGATCTTCCCGCTGGACGCGACGATCGCGCCGGCCATCGCGGCGAGCGTGGTGCTCTTGCCGGCACCGTTGGGCCCGAGGAGCAGCGCGATCTCGCCGCCCGCGAGCTCGAACGACAGGTGATCGACGGCGACGCGCTTGCCGTAGTGGATCGTGAGGCCGTCGACGCTCGCGGTGGTCACCACGTGTACACCACCACGTAGAGGACCTTGGACTGGCCATTCGCCGGTGCGACCAGCCGCAGCGAGATCTGCTGCGGCCCCTCCTTCGCCGCGAGCGGCGCGCTCTGGTAGGCGAGGGTCCAGTTCTGACCGCGGTAGAGGTGCTCGCGGAGGACGACCTCGACGGGTCGCGGGCGCTTGTTGTCGATCGTGATCACGAACTCCTCGGTGAGGCGCCTGGCGTCATCGTCGTCGGTCAGCTCGCGGCGCTCGCGCTTGCCGGTGACGCCAGCGGCGATGCCCACGGGGACGGTGTCGACGCTCGCGACGCGCGTGGCGACGTCGAACAGGCGCGCCTCGCCGAGCACCGCGAGCGAGCCGTCGGCGCGCCGCTCGAGCAGGCGCACCGGGCCGGCAGGGAGCCCCGCGGTGGCGACCACGTCGCGCTGGACCTCGAAGCTCTCGGTCACGAGCCCGCGGGCGGGCGGATGCACCCCGAACGAGGTGTCGCGAAACGGCGCGGCGCCTCCGTGATCGAGCTTGGTGCCGATCGGATCGTAGACGAGCACGGACCGCATCTCGCGAGGCGCGGTGTTCGCGAGCAGCTCGATCCGGCTATCGCCCTCGACCAGATCGAACCGCCCGAGCTGGCGTGGGATCGGCGCGGGCGTGATGCTCGGTGGCTTGCCGGCGAGCCGGCTGGCCATCCGCTCCGCGACGTGCCCGGTCGCGAGCTCCTGCTCGGCATCGAGGATCCGGAGCTCGGCATCGCGAAACCCGATCCCGGTGGCGTTGCGGATCGCGATCGCACCGCGCAGCACCGCGCGATCGCGCGCCATGGTGGTGGTCATCGTATAGGCCGCATCCCACGAGATCCGCTCGGTGGTGTAGTTGACGCTGAACATGAACGTGCCCTCGTGCGTCGCGCCGAGCACGAGCTCGATCTCGGTGGGCGCGAGCGGTTGCTCCGGATCGGGCGCGGGAGTCAGGACCTCGTCGGGGTCCTCGGGAGCATCCTCGGAGTCGCCCTCGATCGGGGGCGGCAACCCACCCGAGGGGTCGCCGATCGCGTGTGCCTCGCGCACGGTCAGCCCCCCCTGATCGACGATGTAGACCTGTTCCGCACGCACGCCAGCGGCCACGCGGACGCGCACGGTTCCGGTCGAGGCCGGTGGGATCACGACCGCGACCCGCTGGCTGACCACCGCATGGTCGCGATACAGCGTGATCTCGGAGCCGGCGGTGCCTCCGCGCGATGCGGGCGGGGCTCCGTGTGGCCGAGCCGCACAACCCGCGGGCCCCACCACCAAGGCGAGCACGAGCGCGCCGCGACTCACCATGAGTAGACGACGCTGTAGGTCACGGTCTGCTTGCCCTTCGCCGGGACGCGCAGCCGGTACTCGTGGGCCTGAGGCGCGACCCGGATGCCCTTGTGGTCCTCGCTCTCGAGCCGCCACACCGGCCACCGCCACATGAACTCGCGCACCACGATGTCGGCGGGCTGCGTCCCCTTGTTCTCGATCTTGACCTCGATCTTCTCCCGGACCGTGTGCGCGTGCTCGTCGACGTTGCAGCTCACGGCGCGGCGCTCGCCCATGATCTCGGGACCGGGCGCGAGCCGGATCCGCGCGACGCCGGCCGCCGTGCGCAGCACGTCCTCGCTCACCACCTCGACGCGCGTGGCACGACGGTGGAGCAGCCGGACGCGGCCCTCGGGCAGCGGGGTCTGCGATGCGATGTCGAGCTCGAGCGCGAGCTCGGCGCGACCGTTCCCCATGCCGGTGCCGTTGAACGCGGTGCAATCGATGTTCGGATCGCTCTGGTAGTCCGCCGCTGGATCCGGCATCGCCTCGTAGGTGACGATCGGGCGCGCCTTCGCGGCGAGCCGCCGCGGCATCAGCTCGACCTGGACGGTCTCGCCGGCGCCGATCCGGACGGGCGTCGACAACGTGAAGCGGTCCGGACCAGGGGAGGGCCGCGTACCGCGCGCGGTCGGCGCCACGACGGGCTGGGCGGTGGCGCCGCGCACCAGGACCAGCTCGGTCTGATCGAAGGTCACGCCGGTCGCGTTCTTGATCGTCGCCCATGCCGAGAAGTCGAGTTGCTTACCGGGTTCGTCGAGCACGGCGAGATAGTCGGCATCCCACGACATCCCGGCCGCGCGGTAGCTCAGCTCGATCGAGTGCTTGCCGGGCTTGTTCGACGCGATCCTCCACGCGAGGCTCGGCTTGTCGGAGGTGCCGCCGGAGAACCGGATGTCGAGCGCGTAGTCTCGGCGCAGCACCGTGGTCCGACGTTGATCGCCCGTGCCGAGCTCGAGCACGAGCACGTGGTCGTCGATCGCGCGCAGCACGCCGCTGAGGTCGCCCTTCACGGTCGCCACGGTGAGCGGCTCGCCGATGTGGCGCGCGAGCAGATCGGTGGGCGTGACCGCTCCGGGGAGCAGGCGTTGCTCGGTGATGGTCGCGGTCGGCTCGGTGAGATCGCGGAGCTGGATCGATGCTGGATCCGCGGTACTCGCGACATTGGGCACGCGGACCTCGCCGGTCGCGGAGACGTCGATCTCGCGTTGCTCCGAGATCATCGCGCCCGTCGTCGGCGCGAACCCACCGTAGCTGGCGCCGCCGAACGCGGCAGCTGCCCCCGGGGACGTGGCCCAGATGGTGATTTGCGTTCTGGTGCCGGGGGCGCCACCGGCATCCGAGCCGAGGGCGACCATGCCAGCGAGGGCCGCGTTGCGAGCCACTGTGCGCAGCATGCGTCGAGCATACGACGGCTGGAAGGGCGGCAAGGTTCCATCCTTGTGTATAGTG
The DNA here is from genome assembly GCA_018262455.1 of Deltaproteobacteria bacterium. Next base: position 29,806 of record JAGSPR010000028.1, read on the forward strand.
TGGCCGTGGTTGCGACCTATCCGGGGACGGTGTCGCCGCTGCGGGGGCTCGATCCCTTCGGCGAGGCCGAGCGTGATGTTTGGCAGGGGCGTGAAACCGAGCGTGACGAGCTGGCCAAGCTCGTCACGGCGGATGGGTTTCGTGCAGGCCTGCTGTTCGGCGAACCGGGAGTGGGCAAGACCTCGCTCGTCCGTGCGGGGCTGATCCCGTACCTCCGCGATCACGGGATCGTCGCGCTCGCGTGCGAAGATCTGGCGCAGCCCGCGGCCAGCTTCGCGGCGGGCCTCTCGGCGTTCGGGATCCAGCCGACGGCGGGCGAACAACCGGTCGCGTTCGCGACCCGGGCCGTCGCCGCGGCGGTGCAAGGTCAGCAGTTCGTGTTCGTCGTCGATGACGTCGACCTGGTGTGCGCGGATGACCACGCCACCAACGAGCTCTCGGATCTGTTCTCGCGCGTGGTCAGCCGCTCGGGAGGCCGTGCCCGGTTCTTGTTCGTGTGCGCCAGCGAACGGCTGCACGTGCTCGGGGCGCTCGAGCGCCGCACCGGCTCGCTGTTTCCTCCGTCCACGCGCTACGAGCTCCGCCGGATCCCCGCCGACGAGGCCAGCAAGATCCTCGACCGGATCCTGTCGTTCTCGGGCGTCGCCGCGGACCCGGTCCTCGCCGACGCCGTGGTCCAGGGCCTCGGCCACGGTCAGCCGGTGCTGCCGGCGGACCTCCAGCTCGCGGGCCTGGCGATGCGCGATCTCAGGATCTCGTCGGCCGCCGGGCTCGCCAAGCTCGGAGGTGCGACGGAGCTCGAGGAGGCCTGGCTCAACGAGGCCTGCCGCGCGACCGGCAACGAGCGCTCCGCGATGCGGCTCACGGCCGAGCTGGCCGCCGGTGGTCCAGCCCCGCGCCCCGCGGATGCCATGATCCGGCGGATCAACCTCGATCCGGCCTATGCCCAGCACGCGCTCGGTATTCTCGAGCAGCGCGGCGTCATCATCCGGGGCGACGCCAACGGGCTCACCTGGATGCTTCGCCACGAGGTGCTGACCGTGCGGGTCCGCGAGCTGACCGCTCCGACCCGCGCCGCGGCGCGCCGGGCGTTCGATCTGCTCGGCTCGAAGGCGGACAACAAGGCGCGGCTCACCTTCAAGGAGCTCCGCGCGCTCAGGACCGAGGGCATCGCGCCGGTGACGCCGGCAGAGGTCGCGGTGGTGCTGCGCTCGAAGCGCTACCTGCTCTCGATCCTCGGCGCGATCGCGGCAGTGCCGCTGTTCCTCCTGATCGTCATCTGGATCTCGCTGTCGGGGCGGACGTACTTCGACCTCACGCCGGGCCCGGGCGGCGATCACGTCGTGGTCCGCGGCGGCCGGGCGGGCCTGTCGAGCTTCTTCTGGCTGCCCGGCAGCTTCGGCAACGAGATCGCGGATACCGGGCTGACCCGCGCGATGGTCGCCCCCGAGGCCTGGAAGAAGATCGAGAACCACGATCTCGGCGCGACGCGCGACTCCTGGGACGAGAACTTGCCGTCGATCATGGCCCCGCAGCTCGCGGGCCTGGTCGAGTACGCGACGACCGGGCAGGACGCCGCGCTCGACACGCTGAAGAAGGCGGCGAAGGACCCCGAGGATCTGGCGGAGCTGTTGACCGCGCTGCGCCCGATCGCGCGCGGCACCCCGGGCGAGATCGCGTTCGTCGAGAGTGCGCTCACCCCGCAATCTCCTCCCGCGGTGCAGCGAGCCGCGGTGGCCGTCGCGGGCGCCGCCGCGCAGCGCCGGTCCGACGTCTACAAGGACACGCTCACCCAGGCGCTGATCTCGAACGACCCCGAGTTGCGCCGGATCGCGTTTGCGTCGGTGCGCAACCTCGGCAAGCACGGGCACGTGCTGTTCGAAGCCGCGCTCGCCAAGAACCCCGACACCGCCGCCAGGCGCGAGCTGCTCGTCGAGCTGTCGGTCGCGACCTCCGACGATGCGCCCTCGGTGGCGAACGCGGTGAGCGTGCTCGCCGATCCCTCGGACCTCTCGCCGGCGGTCCGCGAGCGCGCGAGGACCCAGATCAAGGGTGCGCTCGCGAAGGATCCCGCGGCCGCGGCGGCCGAGTTGACCAGCCTGATCGCCCAGGATCGCGCGCCCGCCGAGGCCCGCGTGTTCGCGATCGAGCTGCTGCGTGATGTCGATCCATTGCCCAAGCTCGACAACCTCGTCGACAACGCGCGCGCCGCGTTCACCTCGCGCTCGGCGGCCGTCCGTGCGGCCGCGCTTCCGCTCTACGCGCGGGTCGATCCGGTGCGTGCCGGTGGCGATCTCGCCACGATGCTCGACGACAAGAAGCTCGACAAGTCCCTCCGCGTCGCCGCCGCGCTCGCGTGGGGCGAGGTCGCGCGCACCAACCTCGGTGCCGCGCAGAACGCGCTCGATCGCATGCTCAAGGACCCGGACAACGAGGTTCGCGCGGCCGCGGCCACGGCTGCCGGCAAGGCGGGCCGGACCTACCAGGAGAAGCTGATCAAGATGGCGAAGTCGGAGAGCTACCCGGTGCGCATCGGCGCTGCCCAGGGGCTCGCGGCGAGCGCCGAGATCGCGAACCCGGGCCTGGCCGTCGATGGGATCGCCCAGCTGTGGCGCGAGAAGGGCAGGCCACGCCGCGACGCCGTGCGGGTGTTCGCCGACCTCGCGAAGAAGAAGCCACAGGTGGTGATGGGCTACCTTGCGAACGCGTCGCGCACGTCCGAAGATCCCGCGCTCCATCCGCTCGCCGTCGAGGGGCTGTGCAACGCGGCGCTCGCCGGCAACGCCGAGGCCCGACGTCACCTGATGAACGCGACCGGCGATCCCTCGGCGGACGTGCGGCGGCTCGTCATGGCGTGCATCGCCGACGGGCCCGACCCGGCCAAGAACGGCGCGCAGATCGCGCTGCGGCTCGCGCGCGATCCCAACGGCGAGATCCGTGCGGACGCGGCACGCGTGCTCGCGCTGGCGGTCGTCAAGGGCGGCAAGGTGACCGGTGGGGTCGCCGAGGCGCTCGTCCAGGCCCTCGACGATCCGGATCGCGCGGTGCGCGTGATCGCGATCCGCGCGGTCG
>JAGSPR010000447.1 GCA_018262455.1 Deltaproteobacteria bacterium
TCGGGGCCGAGCGAGCCCATCGCGCTCGGCAGCCCGAGCGCGACCGTCGCGCGCTTGCCAAGCTTGGGGCCACCGGGCGGCGTGGATGATCCGCGGCGCGAGCCCCGACGGAGCAGCCATGGATCGCGTGCGGGCTCGATCATCGCGACCTCCAGTTCGGAGGCGACGAGCGGTGGCGGCGTGGCCGGCGCACAGCGCACGAGGCGCACGCTCGGTCGGGCCTGCGAGCCCGGCACCGGCCCGGGGCCGCTGCACGCAGCCAGCACGAGCATGAGGCCGAGACGCCCGGAACGCATCACCGCATCATACGTCGAGACCTTGCCACGGACCGAAAAGCGGGCCCCGCCGGGGTCACTTGCCCTTCCACACCGGCGGGCGCTTGCCGAGGAACGCCGAGATCCCCTCGGCGGCATCCTCGAGCGCGAGCACGCGCGTCAACTCGGCCTGCAGGTACCGGAGCTGGGGCTCGAACTCCATGTCCTGCGAGCGATAGAACGCCTTGAGGCCGAGCGCGATCGCCGCGGGGCTCTTCTCGGCGATCTGCAGCGCGAGCTTGAGGGTCTCGCCCTCGAGCTCGGCCGCGGGCACGATCCGGTTGACGAGCCCGGCCTCGAGTGCCTCGGCGGCCGACAGCTTGCGGCCGGTCAGCATCATCTCGAGCGTCCGCTTGCGCCCGATGCTGCGGGTGATCTCCGCGGTGATCATCATCGGCCACAGCCCGACCGAGATCTCGGTGGTCCCGAACACCGCGGTGTCGGCCGCGATCACGAGATCGCACGCGACCATCAGCCCGAGCCCGCCCGCGAGCGCCATGCCGTTCACCATCGCGATGATCGGCTTGCCAAGCTCGTGCATCGCCACGAACAGCTCGACGAGGCTCGCAGGTAACACGCCCTCCGGCAACGGTACCTGCATCGCTGCCAGATCGCCGCCGGCCGAGAACGCGGGGCCCGCACCGGTGAGCACGACGACCCGGACCTCGCGATTGCTCTTGATCCGCGCCAGCGCGTGGACCAGCTCGCCACACGTCGCGGGGCCGATCGGGTTGCGCTTGTCGGGTCGATTCAGCGTGATTCGCCCCATCGAGCCTTGCTCGTCGACGAGGATCGAGGTGTACGGCGTCTCGGGGTCGGCCATGTGCGGGGTGTATCACGCACGATTCCGATCAGGGGGCCCCCCGCCGACGTCCGGTCGACTCGTTGACACCTGGAGTCGGCGGGGCCTACGCTTGGGTTTCCGTGGCCAGCCGCGTCTTCGCAGTCGTTCTCGTCGCGTCGCTCGCGCCGGGTGTTGCGGATGCCGACGTCAACGATCTCGTGATCAGTCGGCTCGCCACCCGCACCGACACCGGCAGCGGGCTGACCGTGGTGCCGCAGAACGCAGACTTCCGCTCACTGGCCTCCGAGCTGGGCGTCGTGCTCGCCCCCCACATGATGACGCCGGCCGACACGCTTGGATTCGGCGGCTTCCAGCTCACCGTCGACTACGCAACCACGACCATCGATCCAACCGCCGGGTACTGGCGCGCCCGCGAAGCCAGCCCAGATCCAGGGGGAGCGGGCGGCTCGGTCCATGGACCGAGCGCGCTCTCGACCGTGGGCTTCTTCGTCCGCAAGGGCATGTGGTTCCCGGTCCCCGCATTCGAAGTGGGCGCCGGCGCGGTGCACCTGGTCGATTCCACCATCTGGACCGGCCAGCTGTACGCCAAGCTCGCCCTCCACGAAGGCTATCACCAGCTCCCGCTGCCGAGCCTCGCCGTGCGCGGCGGCGTGTCGCGGATGATGGCGCAGCGCGAGCTCGATCTGACCGTCGCCTCGCTCGACGTGATGGTGTCCAAGCACGTCGGCATCGGCGGCACGTGGAACATCCACCCGTTCGTCGGCTGGAACTTGCTGGTCATCATCCCGCGCTCGGAGGTGATCGACGCGACGCCGCAGATCGATCCGCTCGTCATGGGCAACGAGACCGACAGCCAGTTCGACTTCGTGTTCAACGACCAGGACAACATCTATCGTCACCGGTTCGTGATCGGCACGAAGCTCCAGTTCTACGTCTTCCAGCTCACGGTCGAGGCCGACTTCGCGCTCGAGGGCACGTCGCTCGATGACCGGGGCGGCACCACCGACGCGTGCATGGTGCAATCGACGACGACGAACTGCGATGCCAAGGATGCGTCCTCCTCGCAGCGAACGCTGGCGTTCTCGCTCGGCCTCGACTTCTAGTCCCAGAGCTCGGTTGGGCTGATCCGGCGTAAGCGTCGGCGTCGGTGTAAGCGTAAGCGTAAGCGTAAGCGGATCAGCTGGCCGATTCGCTTACGCTTACGCTTACGCTTACGCTTACGTTTACGCTTGGGCTCGCGCTGGATCGACCCAGGCGATCACTGAGCCTAGTTGACGGTGATGCTGCCGGTGAAGCCGTGCGGCGTGCACTTGAAGTTGAACGTGCCGGCCTTGGTGAACTTGAGGCACTTCGTGGCGCCGAACCCGACGCGCAGCCCGGAGTCCGTCATCGACCCCGATGGAGCCACGTCGTGTGTCGGGTCATTCACGAACTTCACGATCTGGTTCACGGTGATCGTGGAGTCCTTGGGGCTGAACCGAAAGCCGCCGGTCGTCTCCACCGTGATGGTCTCGCCGGTGCACGGCGTGACCTCGGTGACCGTGGCCACGGCCGCCGGTGCATCCACACCGCCGGCCGGAGCGTCCACGCCGGCCGGGGCGGGATCGCCGCCACCGCACGCGGCCACTGCCAGCAACATCACAAGCGAAATACGTCCAAGCATCGGATCTCCTCGGGTAAAAAAGTAGAGCGCGACGATACCCCGACGCCGCCCGCAAAGGTCGGTCGTGGTCAGTCGACCTGCGTGGGCTTCGTCACGGGACCGCCACCCCCGCGCGAGGGCGGTTCGGTGGGCTTCTTGCTGGCCTTCGGGTCGGCCGCGTCGTGGTCGTCGCCCTGAGGCGAATCATCCTCGTCGGCGGACTTCGCGCTCGCGGTGTCGACCGCACGCGGGCCCGCGACCTTGCCGCGACGGCCGCGTGGGGTCTTGCGCCACTGCTCGTCAGCGCGCTTGGAGCGCGACGGATCGGAGACCTGGTAGACGATGATCTTGTCGCCCTTCGCGAGCACCGTATCGTAGGAGACACGGTTGATCCGGGCGAGGTCGTGCGAGCCCATGCCGAACTTCTTGGCGATGTCGCCGAGCTTCTCTTTCCCCTCGGCGATGTACTCCGTCCGGACGCGGCCGGTGCGCGCCTCCGCCAGATCCATGTGCTCGGGGGAGCCGCGCGTCACGATGACGAGCTGGCTCTCATCGAGCAAGGTCACCTTTCGCTTGTCGGGATCGAAGTCGGGCGACACCCACGCGACGAGCACCATCTTGGGGTGGACGTTGCCGTCGGGGTCGAGCGAGCTCCAGCGCGCGAGCTCGGCCGGCGTGACGCCGAAGGCCTTCGAGACGCTGCGCAGCGTGTCGCCGGTGACGACACGATAGAACACACGCTGCTTGCCCGGGACCACCGCGTCCTTGTCGGGCACCGGCACGATCATGGGCTCGCCGTCGCGCTGATCGACCCCCGAGGACAGCAGCTTGGCCTTGGCCTTCGCGCGGTTCTTCGCGCGCGCGTCGGAGCTGATCCGCGGGACGACGAGCACGGTGCCGCCCTCGACCTCGGACTCGTGCACGATCTCGTTGAGCTTGCGCAGCGCGTACACCGACGTGCCAAACGTCGTGGCCACGTCCTCGAAGCGCTCGCCGTGTGCCACGACGTACGCGTCGTAGCCGTCCCATTCGGACTGGAGCTCGGCGAGCCGGCGCTGGGCATCGGCCCGCTTGCCGACCGGGACTCGGACGACATAGCCGGCCTCGCCGGGCGGCGTTCGGCCGTGGCGCAGCTGCGGATTCAGCCGCTTGACGTCCGCCTCCGCGACATTCGCGACACGGGCGATGACCGAGAGCGGCAGCGAGGTCGGCACGGCGAGGTCTTCCCACGCCTCGGGCGCAGACACCTTGAGCTTGTCGAACCCGAACGCGGCGCGGTTCCTGCCGACGATCGCGGCCGCGAGCACCTTGGGCGTGTACCAGCAGTTCTCCCACGGCAGCGCGTTCTCGTACTCGCAGAGCTGGTAGTAGTCGTTCGTGTTGTAACGCGCGATCGACCGCAGCACCGCGCCGTATCCGACGTTGAACGCGGCGAGCGCGATGTGCCAGTCCCCGAACCGCGCATACAGATCCTTGAAGTAGTCCATCTGCGCGATCGTCGAGCGATACGGATCGCGCCGCTCGTCGACCCAGCGATCGCGGCGAAGCCCATAAATCTTCGCGCCGGCCGGCATCCACTGCCAGACGCCCATCGCGCCCGCGGATGACAGCTCGTTCGGATCGTAGGACGACTCGATCATCGCGACGTAGAGCAGATCCTCGGGCAGCCGCGCCTTGCGCAGGTTGGTCACGATGAGATCGCGATAGCGCCCCTGCGCCACCAGCCAGCCGCTCATGATGGCGCGACCGCGCGGATCATCGCGGTAGAACACGAGGTAGTCGGCGAGTCGCTGGCTCCAGCGAACCGGCAGGTCGGGGAGCGCGAGCTGATCGAGCCACGGCGCGTCGGGCCTCAGCTCGCTCGGCTTGCTCGCGATCCGGCCGGTTGGCCGCTCGAGCCGGCTGGTCACAGGTGCACGCTCGGAGACCCAGGGATCGCGACCCGGCGGCGGGAAGCGCTCGGCCTCGAACTCGCGGAGCACGTCCCCGGTATGGATGCAGTCCTCGTCGACGGCGCAGCCGCGGACGTTGCGCCGTGCATCGAGCTCCTGCGTCAGGGCAGGCTCGGGGGACCGCACCGGGGGCACCGCCTGGGCGCCGGCGTGGATCGGATCCGCGGCGACACTGGGGGCACCGAGCCCGCGGGCAACAACGAGCCAGCCGATGGCTGCGGCGAGGCGTCGCATGCGCCTGAACATAGGCGCCGAGTCCCATCCCTACCAAGTTTTCGGGGTCGTTTTCAGCCCTCAGACCAAAGAGTGCTAGATTGCGCGGACTCACCCACAGGAGCCACCAATGCCCGGAATGGGCGAGCTACTCATCATCCTACTCATCGTCCTCGTCGTGTTCGGAGCCAACAAGCTCCCAGGTATCGGCGACGCGTTGGGACGAAGCATCAAGAACTTCAAACGCGCGTCGAAGGTCGAAGACGACGACGACGACGCGAAGGACGCCAAGGACACCAAGGAC
>JAGSPR010000164.1 GCA_018262455.1 Deltaproteobacteria bacterium
ACCGTCGCCATGGTCACCGACTTCGACTGCTGGCACCCCGATCACGATCACGTGAAGCTCGACGATATCCTCGTCGTGCTCCACGCGAACGCGGACCGAGCACGTCAGCTGGTCGCGCACGCGATCCCTCGGATCGGCGCCCATCCCGGTCACTGTCCGCATGGCTGCGATCACGCGCTCGAGAACGCGATCGTCACCCAACCAGGGATGCGCGATCCGGTGCTGGTCGCACGGCTCGACGCGGTTGCCGGGCGCGTCCTCCGGCGGGAGACCCCCTCGTGAACCCCAAGTCGCTCATCCGCTCGGTCCCCGACTTCCCGAAGCCGGGCATCCGGTTCCGGGACATCACCCCGCTGATCGGCAATGCCGTCGGCTTGCGTACCGTGATCTCCACGATGGCGGCTCGCTACGTCGGCAAGGTCGACAAGGTCGCCGGGATCGAGGCCCGCGGCTTCATCTTCGGCGCCGCCATTGCCTACGAGCTCGGCGCCGGCTTCGTGCCGATCCGCAAGCCCGGCAAGCTGCCCCATGACTCGATCGGCCACGACTACGCGCTCGAGTACGGCACCAGCCGGATCGAGGTCCACGTCGACGCGGTCGCGCGCGGGGAGCGCGTCCTGCTGGTCGACGATCTGCTGGCCACCGGCGGGACCGCCGCGGCCGCGCTCGCCCTGCTGGAGATGATGGGCGCGGCTGTCGTCGAGAGCGCTTTCGTCATCGACCTCGCCGGCGTCGGCGGCCGCAAGCGCCTCGAGGCGACCGGTCATCGGGTCTACGCGCTCTACGAGTTCGCGGAAGACGAGGCATGAAGGTCGACGGCCGCTGGCGCCGCGCCATCGAGCTCGCCGACGACGGCCGCTCGGTGATCGTGCTCGATCAGGCCCGCCTTCCCTACGAGGTTGGGTGGTTGCGCCTCGCCGAGCTCGCCGACGTCGCGCGCGCCATCCGCGACATGCACGTGCGCGGTGCGCCGCTGATCGGGGCGGTCGCCGCGTATGGCGTCGCGATCGCGCTCCGCGGCGGGGTCGCCCTCGACGAAGCCTGCACCGTGCTCGCCGCCACCCGCCCCACCGCGGTGAACTTGCAGTGGGCGCTCGACCAGATGCGGTCGCTCGGATCGGGCGGGCGGCTCGACCCCGAGACCGCCTTCGCCGCCGCCGCCCGCATCTGCGACGAGGACGTCGCGCGTTGCGAGTCGATCGGCCGCCACGGCCTGCCCCTGTTCCACGCCGCCGCCGCGGCGCATCCAGGCCGGCCGGTCAACGTCCTCACCCACTGCAACGCCGGCTGGCTGGCGACCGTCGACTGGGGCACCGCGCTCGCGCCGATCTACAAGGCGCACGAGGACGGCCTCGCGGTCCACGTCTGGGTCGACGAGACCCGCCCGCGCAACCAGGGCCTGCTCACCGCCTGGGAGCTCGCTGCTCACGGCGTGCCGCACACCGTGATCGCCGACAACGCCGGCGGCCACCTGATGCAGCACGGCCAGGTCGATCTGTGCATCGTCGGGACCGACCGCACCACCCGCGACGGTGACGTCTGCAACAAGATCGGGACGTACCTGAAGGCGCTGGCTGCCCACGACAACGGCGTCCCGTTCTACGCCGCCGTCCCGTCGCCGAGCATCGACTGGACCGCGGACGCGCGCGCGATCCCGATCGAGGAGCGCAACGGGGACGAGGTCCGCTTCATCCGCGGCGTCGAGATCGTGCCGCGCGGCAGCCCGGTCGCCAACCCCGCGTTCGATACCACCCCGCGCCGCTTGATCACCGGCCTCATCACCGAGCGAGGCCTCGCGACGCCGGCCGGCCTGTCGTCCCTGTTCCCGGAGTCGTCGCGATGACGATGCGCCTGCGCGACGAGCTGACCGTCACGGCCCGGCGGATGAGCACGCTCGGCCTGACGCCCGGCATGTCCGGCAACGTCAGCGTGCGCAGCCCGCAGGGCCTGATCGTCACGCCGTCGGGGATGCCCTACGACGACCTCCGCGCCGATGACAACGTCGAGCTGAAGATGGACGGCACGGCGCGCCCCGGTCAGCGGGCTGCCTCGACCGAGTGGCGGCTCCACCGCGATATCTTTGCGGCCCGGCCCGACGTCGATGCGATCGTCCACACCCATTCGCTGTTCTGCACCACGATCTCGGCGCTGCGTCGCCCCATCCCCGCGATCCACTACATGGTCGTGCTGGCCGGCTCCGACGAGATCCCCTGCGCCGAGTACGCCACCTTCGGCAGCTCCGAGCTCGCGGTCGCCGCGGTCCGCGCGCTCGGTGGCGGCAATGCCTGCCTGCTCGCCAACCACGGCATGATCGCGCTCGGCAGCTCGCTCGCCTCCGCCCTCCGCCTCGCCGCCGAGGTCGAGACCCTTGCCTCCCAGTTCTGGCACGCCTCTTCGATCGGCACGCCGCACGTCCTCGACCGCGACGAGCTGCTGAAGGTCCAGGCGCGGTTCGCGGAGTACGGACAGAAGAAGCGCCGGTCGTCATCGTCGCGACCGGCACCTTGAGAGCACCGAGCGTGGTGATGTACCTTGCCAAGGTGTTTGCAGGACCAGGTCGGGGTCGGTCGCTTGTTGCGACGCATGGCTGGCGCTCGCGCGGGCTCGCGTTGGTCGCGGTCATCGTCGCGGGCATGGCGGTCCACGCGTGCGCGAAGGACGACGCGGCAGGCCGCGATGAAGCGGACGCGACGACCATCCCGACCAACAATCCAGCCCGCCAGTGGTACCGGGTCGGCTTCGCCAAGGAAGGGTCTCCCGAGATCCCGCTCTTCCTCGAGCTGCCGGCCGCGCACAGCGGCGACAAGGCGGCCATCGCGACGGGCGACTGGCTGCCCCGCGGGCTCGCCTCGTTGGCGTCCATCGAGCTTGCGGCCGACACCACCTGGGATGGCACGAGCCTGGTCATCGACTTCAAGATCTACAACACGAAGATCGTGGCAACGGCCTCGGCGCCGGGCGGTGAGCTGCGCGGCAACTTCATCTCATCCTCGAAGTCGTGGGGCGTGGCCACCATGCCGTTTCGAGCCACACCGGTCGCCATCCCGGATCCCTCCAGGCGCTTCTTGCTTCCGTTGTCCAAGCCGCCCATCGACCTCGGCACGCCGACGACCATCTTCAAGGTGAGCTTCCCCGATTCCGGCATGGGCAAGCTCGTGCTCGACCAGGTCAGCCCCGGAGTGTTCACCGCAGATCTGTCGTTCCAGAGCGGCAACAAGGTCTTCCTGGCGGGCAACGGTCGTGGCAATGCGATGTGGCTGTCGACCTTCGATGGCACCTCGCCTTACCTGTTGACGCTCGAGCTTGCCACCGACCGCAAGCACGTCTCGGGCACGTGGACGGCCGGGCAAGCCCTCGAATGGAAGGAAACTCTCACCGGCACGACCAGCGCCGACTTCGAGCTGCCGCTCAAGGTGAGCCTGGCAGGCAAGCAACAGCGGCTCTCCGTGCCGCAGCTTGGCGAGCTGCGCTATCAGGGCAAGCCTTACATCGTCGAGCTGGCAGGCGGTTGGTGCGCGACCTGCAAGGTCGCCGCGCCCTTCCTCGTCGATCTCTACCGTCGCTATCACGGCAAGGGCCTCGAGATCATCACGCTGATCTACGAGTTCACCGACGACAAGGCCTACAATCAAGCGCAGGCCAAGTTGTTCAAGGACGTCTACGGCATCACCTGGGATGTCATCGCGGTCGATGGTTCCGTCGACAGCTTCGCGGACATCATCCCGTCCCAGCTCAAGGACGTCGATGTCGCCGGTTTCCCGATCGCGCTGTTCGTCGACAAGAAGGGCATCCTGCGCGGCCTGCACGCCGGCTTTCCCTCCCCTTCCGCCAAGGCCGAGTTCTCGTCCGTCACACGCGAATTCGAGACGACCGTGAAGGCTCTGCTCGACGAACCGTGAGCTGGCTGGCAGCATCGACCCCACGATCATGATCAAACACGCACTGGTTTGCCCCCCCGTGGAGGATCTGTCGGGCTGTGTCGTTTCCGAGGACCGCGGCGCCGCTGACTACGAGACGGCGCTGGCCCAGCATGCGAGCTACTGCCGAGCGCTCGAAGCACGCGGGGTCAAGGTCATCGCCCTCCACGCGGATCCGTCGCTGCCCGATGCAACGTTCATCGACGACACGGCCGTGCTCGCCGAGCGCTGTGCGGTCCTCTCAAGGCCCGGAGACGAGAGCCGACGCGAAGAGATCGTCAACGTCAGACAAGCGCTCAAGCGATACTTTGCGGACGTCGTCGCCATCGAAGCCCCTGGAACTCTCGATGGGGGAGACGTGGTGCACGCTGGCGAGCACTTCTACGTGGGGCTGACCAGTCGGACCAACGAGAGCGGTGCAGGGCAGATCCAGGCGATCCTCGCCCACGCTGGATACGCGGTCTCGTTGGTCGACATCCGCGGCCTGCCCGGCGCGCTGCACCTCAAGAGCGTCGTCGCCTACATTGGAGACAATCGGCTGGTGACCGTCGAGGAATTGGCCCCTCACCCCGCGTTCGGAAGCCTCGAGAAGATCGTGGTTGCGCCGGAAGAGGCGTACGCAGCCAATTGCCTGCGAGTCAATGACCGGGTGCTGGTGGCCAGCGGATTCCCTCGGCTCGTGGCCTCCTTGCAGGCGCACGGCTACCAGGTCGAGTGCTTGGATCTGTCCGAGTTCGCCAAGCTCGAAGGTGGTGTGAGCTGCCTCTCGCTGTGCTTCTAGCAGGCTGAGCTCGAAACGCTTCGCGTTTCTCAGCAGCCTGCTAGCGCGCGGGGCGCTGTGCGAACGCCATGAAGGTGCCCTTGATCCCCGAGACCTCCGGTGCGAGCCCCGGCGTGTGCGCGACCTTCACGCTGCTCGGGTCCATTCCAAACTCCAGCAGCGACTTCCGGACATCGTCGGTGGACACGGCCGCCGACGGAAACGGCCGCCCTCCGATGTTGCAGTAGGTGGTGTCGCAGACGCCGACGACCAGAAACCAGCCGCCCGGCTCGACCATGGACATCACGTAACGCATCGTCTGTTGCCAGCCCGCGAGCGTGGGCTCGACCCACTCCAGGCAATAGAACGCGCTCACGAACGGATAGGTTGCCGGGCGCCCCAGCGGCTGAGGGTTCCGCAGGTCACAAGGCATCAGCTTGACGCGCTCGCGCAGCAGCGCTTCTCGCTTGTCGAGGGTGGTCCGGTGTGAGCCCTCGGCCTCGAGCACGCCGTTCTTGGCGTTGAGAAAGACCGACCAGTCGTGCGCGCCTGGATCCTGCGAGAGCCATTTTCTGAGCTCGGCCAGATTGGCTTCCTGGAAGTCGGCCATGTCCAGGCGCTGCAGCCAGGGCACCGTCTGGGCCGCGTGGTGCAACACGGGCCCACAGCCCACTTCGATGCCGGCCGGAAACACCCGTCCGATGGTTCGCAGCCCATCGGCGATGAACTTGTACATGAATGCTTCATCGTCGGCGACGGAGTCGACCGAGTAGTAGTCCTTGAGATAGGACTGCGCATCCCAGTCGTCGCGGATGTTGCCTAGATCCTGGCTCTCTGGCATGTCGCTCATCGGTCCCGAGGATACGCCGAGTCGCGCCGTCCTGAGAAGCGGATGAGGACAGACGATCGGGGCGGGGCTGCCTGGGATCAGGCGCTCGCCTTCAGGACGGGTTACCGTGTCCCCGTGCGGTTCCTCCACCCCGAACATGACGAACAACTCGAGCTCTCCACCGACGACGTCTTCCTGAACCCAGGCTACTTCGACGGCGACTCGCGGCTCGACACCGATCTGTCACCGCCTGACTTCCTGGGCGGATCGCACCCGATCGTCTCGGCGAACATGAACGCGGTCACCGGCAAGCGGATGGCCGAGACCATGGCGCGGTTCGGTGGGCTCGGCGTGTTGCCACAGGACATGGCGCTCGACACGGTCGAACGGATCGTCAAGCACATCCCTGCGGCGGACACCCGCTACGACACGCCGCTCGCCGTCTCGCCGCGCGCGACCCTGCGCGACGTCCAGGGCATCATCCGCAAGCGCTCGCACGACCTCGTGGTGGTCGTCGACGACGAGCGCCGCCCGCTCGGCATCGTCACGCACTCCGATCTGCGCGATCGAGATCAGTACGTCCCGGCCTCGCGGCTGATGTCGCAGCGCCTGGTCACGTTGCCCGCGGGCCTCACGAACCGCGACGCGTTCCTCCAGATGGAGGAGGCGCGGGTCAAGGCAGCACCGGTCCTTGATCCGTCCGGGCGGCTGATCGGGTTGCTCACGCGGAACGATGCCGTCCGGCTCGAGCTGCTCCGCCCGGCGCTCGGGTCCAATGGCCGACTGATGGTCGCCGCGGCCGTCGGGATCTCGGCGGAGGCGCCCGCGACCGTCGCCCAGCTGCTCGACATCGGGGTGTCCGCGATCGTGCTCGACACCGCGCACGGTCACCAGCGCCGGATGCTCGAGACGATCCGCGCGGTCAAGACCGTCGTCGGGAACCGTGTCCCGCTGATCGCAGGCAACGTGTGCACCGCCGAAGGCACGCGCGCGCTCATCGAAGCCGGGGCGGACGTGATCAAGGTCAACATCGGGCCCGGCGCGATGTGCACGACGCGCATGCAGACCGGCGCCGGCCGCCCGACGTTCACCGCCGTGCTCACGTGCGCACGCCAGGCCCATGCTCTCGGCAAGCACGTGTGGGCCGATGGCGGCGTGAAGCACCCTCGTGATGTCGCGCTCTACCTCGCCGCCGGCGCCGCGCGCGTGATGATCGGCACCGCGCTCGCCGGCACCTACGAGAGCCCCGGCGACGTCAAGGAGGACCGTGATGGCCTGCTCTACAAGGAGAACTACGGGATGGCGAGCGGCCGCGCGGTCAGCGATCGCACCGCGGATCAGGACGCGTTCGAACGCGCGAAGAAGGGCTTCTTTCGCGAAGGCATCTCGAGCTCGCGGATCTACATCCGAGATGGTCAGGAGAGCGTCGGGGCGGTGCTGGTCGACATGATCACCGGCGTGCAGTCCGCGCTCACCTACGTCGGCGCCCGGACCATCGCCGAGATCCACGAGCGCGCGATGGTCGGGGTCCAGACCTGGGCTGGCTACGGTGAGGGCACCCCGCACGGCTTGATCCGCCGCTGACGCACGCTGGTCCAGTCAGCGGTTCGCGGTCCCGACCTCGACCACCGACCAGTGCTCCTGGCGGTCGTCGTGGAGCGCGATCATGCGATCGGCTTGCTCGACGCCATCGCACACGACCCGCACCACGTTGCGGCCGCCGCCGCCGAGGTTCTTGACGTGGATGTGGTGCACGGTCTCGCGGTGGCGATAGTGGACGTCGAAGCCGTCCCAGGTCGCCGGGACCAGCGGCTCGACGCGCAGGCGATCGACCTCGAGCTTGATCCCGAGCAGCGACTCGACGATCAACCGGTACATCCAGCCCGCCGAGCCGGTGTACCAGGTCCAGCCGCCGCGGCCGGCGTGCTGCGGGTTCGTGTAGACGTCGGCGGCGACCACGTACGGCTCGACCATGTACGTCGCGATCGTTTCCGGGTCGTTGCCGTGGTGGATCGGGTTGATGAGGCCGAACAGCTCCCAGGCGCGCTCGGTGTCGCCGGCCGCGGCGAACGCCATCACCGCCCACACGGCTGCGTGCGTGTACTGGCCGCCGTTCTCGCGCACGCCGGGGACGTATCCCTTGATGTAGCCGGGCTCGAGCGCGGACTGATCGAACGGCGGATCGAACAGCTTGATCACGCGGACCTCGCGGTCGACCAGCCGGCTGTCGAGCGAGGCCAGGCTCTGGCGCGCCCGCTCGGGATCGGCGGCGCTCGACAAGGTCGCCCAGCTCTGCGGCAGCGAGTCGATCTGGCACTCCGGACTGATCGCCGAGCCGATCGGCTGGCCATCGTCGAAGTACGCGCGGCGGTACCACTCGCCATCCCACGCGTGCGCGTCGATGTTCGCGCGCAGCGTCGCGGCATCGGCGAGGCAGCGATCGGCGTACGCCGGATCGCCTTTGCGCCGCGCGAGCTCCGCGAAGCGCACGAGCACGTCGTGGAGGAAGAACGCGAGCCACACGCTCTCGCCCTTGCCCTCGTCGCCGACCAGGTTCATGCCGTCGTTCCAGTCGCCGGTGCCCATCAGCGGCAGGCCGTGCACGCCGAACCGCAGGCCATGCTGGATCGATCGCATGCAGTGCTCGTACAGCGTCGCGCTCTCGGTGGATCGGACCGGGAGGTCGTAGTAGCTGTCCTCGTCGGCGTTGACCGGCCGACCCTCGATGAACTCGATCTTCTCGTCGAGCACGCCGGTGTCGCCGAGCGCGGCCACGTAGCGGCAGACCGCGTACGGCAGCCACAGGTAGTCGTCGGAGATCCGGGTGCGCACCCCGCGTCCGAGCGGGGGATGCCACCAGTGCTGGACGTCGCCGTCGGAGAACTGGTGGGCAGCGGAGCGCACGAGCTGCTCGCGGAGCACCGCAGGCTCGGTGTGGATCAACGCGGTCGCGTCCTGTAGCTGGTCGCGGAACCCGAACGCGCCGCCCGACTGGTAGAACCCGCTGCGTCCCCAGATCCGGCAGGCGAGCACCTGGTAGATCAGCCAGCCGTTCGCGAGGAAGTTGAGCGCTGGATCGGGCGTCTGCACGTGGACCGCGCCGAGCGTCCGGTTCCAGTACGCCCACACCGCTTCGAGCGCGAGCCGCGCGGGCCCGGAGCCGCGGAACCGGGTCACGATGTGGCGCGCATCGGCGAGATCGCGACCCGAGCCGAACATGAACACGATCTCGCGCTCCTGGCCCTCGGCGAGCTCGATCGTCGTCTGCATCGCGAGGCACGGATCGAGCCCGGCGCCGACGCGTCCCGACAGCCGCGCGCGCGTCATCGCCGCCGGCCGCGACAGCTGGCCATTGCGCCCGAGGAACTCGAGCCGATCCCCGGTGAGGAAGCGATGCGCCTCGCTGCACTCGAGGAACGCCACGCGCGGCGCGAACTCGCCGCTGTACGGGTTGCGCGCGAACAGCGCCCCGGTCTTGAGGTCGACCTCGCTCACCAGGTGCGGCACGTTCGCCGGCCGTTGCGAGCCGAGCACCAGCTCGTAGCAGGCGGTGAGCGACAGCTTGCGCGGCCGCCCCGAGCGATTGCGCAGCTTGATCACCGCGAACTTCACCGGCGCGTCGGTCGCGACGTACGTCAGTAGCTCGGACGAGATCCCGGCATCGGAGGTCTCGAACACGCTGTAGCCGAAGCC
This sequence comes from Deltaproteobacteria bacterium, assembly GCA_018262455.1. The sequence goes on from JAGSPR010000164.1 coordinate 9,200, forward strand.
GTGGCGTGTGGTGTACGGCAGCTTGCCGGTCGCGGGCAGTGGCGTCGGCGACCAGAACTTGCCGTCCTCCTCGTCGCGGATGTACATCGCCTCGCCACTCGCGTCGCTGACGGGATCGTTGTTCCACGGCGTCAGCCGGTAGCTGTGGGCGTTCTCGCACCACGTGTACGCGCCGCCGCTCTCGCTGACCACCGTCCCGAAGTACGCGTTCGCGAGGACGTTGACCCACGGCGCCGGCGTGCGCGAGTCGCGGGTGGTGATGATGACGTACTCGCGGCCGTCGTGGGTGAACCCGCCGTGGCCGTTGAACGCGGTCAGATCCGGACGAGAGACCGCGGGGATCATCACCGGGGTCTCGGCGCGCTTGCGGGGGGGGCCGAGCACCAGTGGCGCGGCGTGGTCGACGCGTGGGCGGCGCTCGATCTGCTCGGCGAGGGTGCCGGCGGTGTCGCTGATGATCACGCGGGCGAGCGTCTGCATCAGCACGCCATCCTCGTCGGACATCTGGTCGCTGCGCCGCACGAAGGTCCCGCCGGGCCGATCGATCAGCGCCGTGTCACCAAACGACGTGATCACGCTCATCAGCTGCTCGTGCAGGTTCTGGCGGTACCCGGACGGATCCTCGTTCCACACCACGAGATCGACGACGAGTCCCTTGAGCCGCCAGTACGCGTGGGCGCGCACGAGCTGGCGCATCAGATCGATGTGCTCGCCGCTGGTGATCCTCACCAGCACGATCGGGAGATCGCCCGAGATCCCGTACGCCCACACGCCGGACTGGCCGAGCCGGTTGCGCGCGATCACGGTCTTCGGGGCGCGCAGGGCGGGGTTGAGGTAGAGGATGTTGCCGGCGAGGCGCTCCCACAGCTGGGTGTCCGCGGGAGTCGCATCGAGCCGGCGCTGGATCACCTGGCTCTGGGTCCACGACAGCTCGAGCACGCGCTCGGCGAGGTGGCGATCGGTGTACTTGTCGATCAGCGCGACCGCGCCGTCCCGGGTCTCGGCGACGCCGGTGACGACGTGGACCTGCACGGTCTCGTCGGGGCCGAGCTCGATGGTGTTGCGGACCGCGGCGATCGGATCGAGCACGGAGCCCGCGCTGTTGGTCAGCGTCTTGTGGTGCATCGCGGCGGGATCCGCCGGCGACCGGCCGCGCCCGATGAACGCGGCCCGGCTGGTCTCGTACGACGTCTCGATCACCGGCGCGCCGTACACCGTCATCAGGTGCAGCATCCACGGCGGCTTCTCGCCGCCCGAGCGCGGCCGGCGGGTGCACAGGATCGCCTGCTGGGCTCGGACGAGCTCGGTCTGCACGAACAGGTTCGAGAACGCGCGGTGCGCGACATCGGCCGCGGGCGTGGCCAGCACGACCTCGGCATAGCTCGTCAGCTCGATCGTGCGCTTGGTCCGCCCGCTGTTCGAGATCGTGATCCGGCGGAGCTCGATGTCATCCTCCGGAGACACGCTGATCTCGACGTGGGTATCGAGGTCCTCGTCGCGCCGCCGGAACTCGGCGCGGCCCTGCGAGAAGATCGCCTCGTAGCTCGTCGCCGCGCGCAGCGTCGGCTGATGCGCCACCGACCAGAACGAGCCGGTGGTGACGTCGCGGATGTAGCAGAACGTGCCCCAGCAATCGCGGGTCGGATCCTCGTTCCACCGCGTCACGGCGAGGTCGCGCCACCGGCTGTAGCCGCCGCCCGCGTTCGTGACCGCCACGTGGTACGTGCCGTTCGAGAGCAGGTGGACCTCCGGAACCACCGTGTTCGGAGTCGTGAACACGCGCAGATCGGGTTCGGCATCGCTGGAGCTGGTGCGGACCTGGGTAACCTCGGCGGGATGCGGGTACACGGTCGGGGTCCGGGGGACGCGCTCCTGGAGCAGCAGCTCGGTCGCGCGCAGCGCCGGATCGGCCATGAACCTGCGCTGCATCGGCCGGTCGAGCAGCACGTACGCGAGTGACAGGAACGCCATGCCCTGGTGATGGGCCATGTAGGAGCGGACCGTGACGCTGGGCTTGCCCGGCGGCAGCCGCGACGTCGTGTAGTCGATCGCCTCGTAGAACCCGAAGTCGCCGAGCCGACCGTCGGCCGCGAGGTGCCTGAGATTTGCGCACGCCGCCTCGGGCGCGACCATCAGGGCCATCGCGCACGCGTACGGCGCGATCACCAGATCATCGGCGAGGCCGCGCTTGAACCCGAGCCCCGGCACGCCGAACGCGCGGTACTGGTAGTTCAGCTGGGCATCGGTCTTGTGATAGCCCGACTCGGACACTCCCCACGGTACGTCGCGCTCGCGGCCATACTCGATCTGCCGCGCGACGGCCACGCGGTAGGTCGCGTCGAGCATCGTGCCCTCGTAGGTCGGCATCACGAGCAGCGGCATCAGGTACTCGAACATCGAGCCGCTCCACGACAGCAGCGCCGGCCGGCCGCCCGACGTCGTGAGCAGGCGCCCGAGGTGGAACCAGTGCTCCTGGGGCAGCTTGCCCTGCGCGATCGCGACGTAGCTGGCGAGCCGCGCCTCCGAGGCGAGCAGATCGTAGAAGCTGGCGTCGAGCCGGCGATCGACGACGTTGAAGCCGATCGCGAGCAGGTGACGGCCGCGATCGTAGAGCAGGTCGTAGTCGTAGTCGCCGAGCTCGCCGCAGCGGGCCGCGAGCTGGCGGAGCTCGATCACGCGCTGGGTGGCGCGCTCCGACGCGAGCGCGATCGCGGCCCGCAGCTGGGCAATCCAGGTACCGGCAGCGGGATCGACGCGGGCGGCGGCCGCCGGAGCGCCGGCCGCCGGATCGACGGGATTCGCGGGATCGAGGCGATCGAGCAGCGGCGCCAGGGCCAGCTCGAGCCGCATGCTGTCGGCCAGCGTCGGCACCTGATCGAGCCGCTCGCGGAGCTCGCGATCCACGATCGCCGGCGCATCGGCGAGCGCGATCCACGGCGCCAGGTGATCGAGCTCGGCGCCCGCGCGCTCGCACTGCAGCTCGAGCGCCTTGCCACATGCGGCGAGCTCGCTCCCCGGCGGAGCCGCCAGCGTGACCGTCAGCTCGCGCGCCGCCGCCGAGAGCTTGGTGAGCAGCTCGCGCGAGCGCACGAGCGAGTGGGGTGGCGCGTTCAGCAGCGCGCGCAGCGTCGCGACCTCGGCGGCGCGCCCGCCGTGCGCCTCGATCACGTCGAGGGTGTCGCCGACCCCGGCGAGCAGCTCGGCCCGCATGATCGGCTGGTGCTCGAGATCGAGCAGGCCCGCGGCGAGCGTCAGCAGGTGGCCGGCGAGGTTTCCGCTGTCGACCGTCGAGACATACATCGGCCGCAGCGGCTCGAGCGTCCGGGTGTCGTACCAGTTGTAGAAGTGACCGCGGTAACGCTGCAGCTTGTCGAGCGTCGCGAGCGTGCGCGTGGTCCGCGCGATCACCTCGCCGGTGGCGATGTAGCCAAAGTCGTAGGCCGCGAGGTTCGCGAGCAGCGACAGCCCGATGTTCGTCGGTGACGTCCGGTGCGCGACGCCGATCGGGGGATCCACCTGGAAGTTGTCGGGCGGAAGATCGTGATCCTCGGCGGTCACGTAGGTCTCGAAGAACCGCCAGGTCCGGCGCGCGAGCGAGCGCAAGTACGTCCGATCGCCCACCGTCAGCCGAGGTGCCGGTGCCTCGAGCGGCAGGCTGACCCACCACACCAGCGCGGGCGCGACGAGCCACAGTGCCAGCACCGGCGCGGCGAGCCACAGCGCGTCGACGTGAGGTTGATCAGCACGTCATAAGGCAGGCAGGCGAGCGCGAACCCTTCGCGCTGGACCTGGCGCACCAGGTTCTGGGTGATCTCGCGGACGTGCTGCCCGCGGGAGACCTCGGTGGGCCGGCGAGCGAGCGCGGCCGTCGCGGCGAGCAGCGCCGGCACGAACAGGGTCGCGGCGACCACGCCGAGCGACAGCCCTGCCGCGCCGGGCACGAGCCAGCCCACCAGCAGCAGCGCGAGCAGCGCCGGTGGCACGAGGCTGCGCCGGAGGTTGTCGACGATCTTCCACTGCGAGAGTCGCGAGATCGGATTCGCGATCCGCCGCCGGTCGCCGCCTGGCACGCGCCGGGACAGCCAGCGCGCGATCTGCCAGTCGCCGCGGATCCACCGGGCTCGACGGCTGACCTCGGCGCAGTGCGCGGTCGGGTGATCCTCGAACAGGATCACGTCGCTGACGAGGCCCGAGCGGCAGTACGCGCCCTCGAGCAGATCATGGCTGAGGATCCGGTTCTCGGGGAGCTTGCCGCGCATCGCCTGCTCGACGGCATCGATGTCGTAGATCCCCTTGCCGATGAACGAGCCCTCGCCGAACACGTCCTGGTAGACGTCTGACACCGCGCGCGTGTATGGGTCGATGCCGGCATCGCCCGCGAACAGCCGCGCGAACCGCGAGCTGTTCGCGCTCGCGAGCGTGATGCCGACCCGTGGCTGCAGGATCGCGTAGCCCTCGGTGACACGCCCGCGCGCCGCGTCGAACACCGCGCGGTTCAGCGGATGGGCGAGCGAGGCCGCGAGCTCGCGGGCCGAGTCGCGTGGTAGCTCGGTATCGCTGTCGAGCACGATCACGTACTTGAGGTCGTGCAGGCGATCGATCGGCCCGGTCACCGTGTCGAACCGCTTCGCGTCCCCTCGCAGCATCGCGTTGAGGTCCTCGAGCTTGCCGCGCTTGCGCTCCCAGCCCATCCACACGCCCTCGCGCGGGTTCCACCGGCGGTTGCGGTGGAACAGGAAGAACCCGCCGCCGCGCGTGGGCTCCGGGTACTTGACGTTGAGCGCGTCGATCGCGTCCCGGGCGCGAGCGACCAGCGCGTCGTCGCCAAGGGCGACCTCCTCGTCGGCATCGCGGAGGTCGCTGACGAGCGCGAACCCGAGGTTGGGATCGCGGTTCGCGAGGAACCGGACCTCGAGGGCGTCGGCCAGCTCGTCGATCGTCTCGGCGCTGCCGAGCATCGTCGGGACCGCCACGATCGTGCGGTCGGTCGCCGGGATGCCCTGCGAGAAGTCGAGCCGTGGCAGCACGTGTGGTGGCACGAGCAAGGTCGCGGCCCAGTGCACCACCGCGATCGCGAGCTGACTCGAGGCCAGCGCGATCGCGACCACCCAGACCACGAAGGCCCACGGCGGCAGCTCGACGATCGCGGGCGCCCGCACGGCCATCGTCGACGTCACGGCACCGGCGATCGCGGCGATCGCGCCGACGTAGATCGGCAGCCGCAGGCGATGCCCGATCCGGCGCACCACGGTGCGACCTCGGAACCGTTCCTGTGCGACGCGCTCGAGCGTGCGCCGGCCGGCATCGATCAGGAAGTACCCGACGTGACGCATCCGCGGCATGGTCTGTGTGCCCGCCAGGGCCACCGCCGCGTTGGCCACCGCGAGCTCGGTCAGCGGGCTCCGGCGGGCGAGCTGCTCGACGACGTGGCGGTAACGGTCGCGCGTCGCGAAGTTCATCGCCGTGTACACGCCCGCCGGGTCGGCGCGCAGCGCGTGGTCGATGACGCTCATCGTCTCGACGAAGTCACGCCAGTCGGTGGCGCCGAGGAACCGCAGGCTGCCGATGCTGTTACCGATCAAGACCTGATCGGCCGCCTGGCTCTGGGTCGCGAGCTGGAACGCGTGTTCGATCGTCTGACCACGCTCGGCGAGCCGATGCTCGAGCCACGACATCGGGAACACCGAGGCCAGACCCTGACCCTGGATCCGGCTCACGAGCTCGGACACGAACGCGTGGGTGAGCGGCGGATTGACCTCGATCAGCTCGGCGAGCACGAGCACGCTGCGCGACGGATCGTTCGCCGGGACGTCGAGCAGCTTGTTCGCCCACACACCCGCCTGCTCGCGATCGTGACGCCCGGCGCTGATCGCGGTGACCACGCGGCGCAGGTTCTCGAGCAGCGCGAGCCGCAGCATGATCGGGATCGCCCACAGCTCGCCGAGCAGCAGCGGCTGGACCGCCTGATACGCCGCGACGAACGCGCGCAGGGCATCCAGGTCGACGCGGCCGTGCGCGTGCGAGATCAGCTCGATCGCGATGTCGTAGACGCGTGGCGTCCCGGTGGCGCCGTTGACGAGCCGCGGCAGCTCCCGGCTGTAGCCGCGCGGGAGGTGCAGACGGGCGATCCGGATCTGCTCCTCGATCAGGTGGTAGTTGTCGACGAACCACTCGGCGGCCGGGGTGATCTGCCGCCCCCGCGAGACCGCCTCGGACACCAGCGCATACGCGTCGGCCAGCACCGCCTCGTTGTCTCCAAGCCTCGGCAGCAACAGATCGGGCGCGGGCGTCTCGCCGAGCTTGTGCCAGCCGGCGAGCGTCTGGGCGTGCCGCTCGAGCTGGGCGATGCTGAACAGCTCCGCACGCAGGGGGGCCTGCTCATCACTTGAGGCGTCCGCGGCATCGAGGGATGACGCCGGGCCACCCCCGAAGAGGCGCCCGAGTCGCGCCCTCCGGCCAGCAACATCCCGGTTCGTGTTCGACAGTGAAACGGTATACCTCACAGGCCGTCGCCGCAGGCGTTGTGAGGCTGCCCAACGCGTCGTCGCGCTCTCAGGCGGCGCAGAGGCCGGTCGGCGAGCTCAGAACATGCTGCAGATGAAGCTCGCGCCCTGCGCCGGGTAATAGAACAGGTCGGTGAAGCACATCTCGTCGTCGGACGATTCGCCAAACTGCACGGGGGCTCCGGTGGTGTTGTCGTAGGTGCACTGGGTGCTGAGCACATCTCCGGGGCGCAGCTCGGTCGGGCTCACGAGGTGGAACGACTGCTGCTCGAAGTCGTAGGGCACGTCCTGGAGCACGATGTCCGCTCCGTCGCGCGTGATCACCGAGCGCATGTGCGTGCCGAGCTTGTGCATGTGCTGCGACAGCGCGAACAGCTGGACCGGCTGCGTGGCGGTCACGTTGCTGATCGGGCAGTTGCCCGTCTGGGTCGACACGCCGGTCGGTACGTGGAGGCCGATCGTGGGGCCCGCGAGCACGAGCTCGGCGAGGTTCGGCACGTCGGCCGCGGTGGTCTCCTGGATCAGCGTGCCCGAGCGGCCCGACAGGGGGGCGTCGCTCGCGTTGTAGAGGTGGAGGTTGAGCAGGAGGCGCGTGCCCGCTGCCAGGTGGAGGCCGACGCCGGTGGGGAACGTGAAGTCGGGGGCGCCGACGCCCGAGCCATAGATCATGTTCTGGCCGTTCGTGCCGACGTTGCACGGCACGGTCCCGTCGGCGGGCGAGTCACCCTCGTAGCGCGTCAGCACGGTGTGGTGGGTGCCGAGCGGATTGAGCGGGCGGAGCGCCTTGACGTAGAGGTCGCGCGGCACCGTCGCGTAGACGCAGAAGTAGCCCTCCGCGCCGGGCGCGAGGTTCCAGTCGCCCGCGAGCAGGTCGATGAAGCCATCGGGATTCGAGTCGCTCGCGGCGTCGACCGGGTCAGCTCCAGTGGACGAGCCGTCGCCACACGCCGAACCAAGGGCCAAGACGAGGAGGATGCGGACGGATGTCATGCCGGCCGACCTTGCCACCGAATCGCCGCCTTCGGCTCAAGAAAGGGCAGCTACGGCGTGGCGCCGGGCTGGGCGTCGGATGCCAGGCCCGGCAGGATCGTGCGCAGGCGCGGCGAGACGGTGTCCTCGATCACGACGAGCGAACGCTCGGGGAGCTCGGTCCACGGCTCACTCGTCAGGCGCTCGCTCGCGATCGCGACCGATGCGGTGCGACGGGTCTCGTTCGGGCTGTGGCGGTTGAGGGCGAACAGCGATCGGCCGAGGCGGTGGGCATAGGTCCGGGTGCCGCACGACAGCAGGAACGACGAGGAGCCGAGCTCGGCGACGGCGTGGAGCGCGCGCACCGCGGTGACGATGCCGGCCTCGATGTCGCCCGCGGCATCGACGTGGGTCATGACGAACGCGAACAGGCGCTCGCTGTCGGTATCGCCCTCGATCTGGGCGAGCCGCTCGCCAGAGCTCCCGGCGACGAGCGCGGCGACATCCTTCACGGTGCCGTTGTGGGCGAACACGAACGAGCCCCGCTGGAACGGGTGGGTGTTGGTGAGCGCGGTCTCGCCGATGGTCTTCTGGCGAATGTGCGCGATCAGGAGCTGCGCGGTCACCGCCTCGACGAGCTCGCCGTAGCGCTCGCACTCCGCAGCGCAGGCGGTGCTGCGATGGATGATCCAGTCATCGGCGGTGCGCAGCGCGACGCCCCAGCCATCTTTGTGCTCGCGCGACAGCACCCACAAGCTGCGGGGAGCATCACGCAAGAGCTGTCGCGCGGACACGGGGCGGGCGGCGACGAGCGCCAACATACGGCACATGATGGATCGAGCTCGCGGCGGAGGCGTCCAGTGTAGATCCGACCGGATCCCAAGCGCGTTTTCTTTGATCCAGATTCGACACCTCGGCCGCGCGCGGGGAACCGGCGAACCGTTACCCCGATCACATCGCGTCGGTATGCCATGCGCATCAACAGGTTAGGACCGGGGGCCCAACCGGCGCCCGCAGGTGATGAGCCCCAGGATCCCTCCGAGCACCAGGAGGAACACGAAGCTGCCGCCCCCGTGGAGGAAGCGCTGGATGCGAACCCCCGCCCGTCGCGAGGCCGGATCGAGGCGGAACCACCGCAGCAGGTCGGCGGCGATCGTGGCGACGATCCGTCCTGCGGCCGCATCGGTGAGCGCCTGCTGGGTCTCGTCGGGGTCGAACTGCAGCCCATGGAGGTAACGCGACACCCGGCCGTCGGGTGTGAGCACGAAGATCACGGCGGGGTGCACGTACTGCTCGGTGCGCGCGTCCCACGCATGACGAAACCCGAGCGCGGTCGTGATCGCGTCGATGCTGGCGCGCTCGCCGACGAGGTAGGACCAGCGCGCGGGCGCGGGGGGACCTCCCAGATCCTGGAGCAGCGTGGTCGGCGCGCGCGTGGTCTCGTCGAGGGTCGCGCGCGGAGCGAGGCCGACCAGGAGGAGCTGGTAATCCCTGCCGGGATCGAGCGGCATCCTGCGTGCGACCTGCGCGACCCCGCGGAGCACGAGGCTGCACCCGAGCGGACAGCTTGCGTTGGACAACACGAGCAGCACGGGCCGAGTTCCGTTGACGAACCGGCGCAGCCGAATCCGGCCGTAGCCGGCCACGGTGAATGGTGCATCGAGCGGGAGCTGCGCTCCGGGCTGTTCCTGCAGGCCGGTCTCGAGGATCGCGGGAGGCGCTGGATGGGCGTGCGCGGGTGAGGTGGTCAGGCTCGCGAGGACGACCCCCACGAGGCCGATGCAGCGTCCCCGACAGGTCCTGAGCCTCGGTGTCACGGTGGTCCCAGCACGTCGCGCTTGGGCGCACGCGCCAGGTTCGTTCGGGTCACGGGTTGTCATCGACGGAGATCTCCTCGAGCTGCGCGAGCACGGCGTCGCTGATCGTCTCGAGATCGACGAGCTCGACCCCGGCGAGCGCCGACCTCTGGGCGAGCAAGCGGACGAGCTCGGTGGTGACCGCGAGCTCCTCGTCGAGCACCAGGGCCCGATCGCGCGCCTCCGTCCAGCACGCGATCCGGCGTTCGATGAGGGTGCGCCGGAGCTCGGCCTGCGGTGAGCGAGGCGACACCGTGTCGAGCGAGCAACACAGCGAGGGACGGTCCGTCGAGGTCACCGCGATGTGACAGTGCGCACGGGCGACCGCCACATCGACGTAGTGATCGAGCAGGTCCTCGAGCTCCATCTGCTCGCGATGGCTGACCCCACGGCTCGAGATCGAATCGACGAGGGCCGTCAGCTCGAGCAGCCCATCGCGGCGGAACTGCGCGGCCTCGAGCCGGTGCTCGCGCAGCGTGCGTCGGCCTTGCAGCGCACGACGCTGCGCCCGTCCATCGAGTGCGCGCTTGATGCGAGGCAGGTCCGCTCCGATCAGGAGCGGGACGAGGAGCAGCGCCATCAGCGGGACGAGGAACGCCTTGCCGATGACGACCGCGGCGGCGATGCCCGCGAGCATCGCGAGGCAGATCAGCGGATGCGGCACGCGCGCAGCGGGGCTGTTCGGCGCGAGGACCCGAGACGAGCGGACGAGTCTCGTACCTGCCATGACGAATGTTCGGTACAAGCGACATGCCACCCGCGTCGATCCGCGCACCCTGATCGAGATGAGATCTTGATTCGTGCCGCGTCCCGGCGACGTCAGGGCGGCACGCGGCGCACAGTCCCGATCGATGCTCGAACCCGACCGCGTGCGCGCTCTCGATCTCGACCTCGTGCGCGCGGAGTTCCCCGCGCTCGCGTCGGGCTTTGTCTTCCTCGACAACGCCGGTGGATCGCAGACGCTCGGTCGGGTCGCCGATCGGATCCGCGACTATCTCCTGTCCTCGAACGTCCAGCTCGGCGCCAGCTATGCGGTCTCCGAGCTCGCGGGTGAGCGCGTGCGGGGGGCGGTGCGCGCCACGGCGACGTACCTCGGTACCGAAGATTCATCCGAGGTGGTGATCGGGTCGTCGACCACCCAGCTGCTCGCCAACCTCGCGCTCGCCATGGCAGGTGACCTGTCACCGGGCGACGAGATCATCGTGACCGAGGCCGATCACCACGCCAACATCGGCTGCTGGCAGCGGCTCGCCCGATCCGGGGTCGTGATCCGGACCTGGCCGCTGGACCGCGAAACCCTGCGGCTGGAGGAGCGGGACCTGCTCCCCCTGCTGAACGAGCGGACCCGACTCGTCGCGTTTCCCCACGTCTCGAACCTGCTCGGCACCATCCATGACGTGGCCGCGCTCACCCGCACGATCCACGCCCACGGGGCACGCGTGTGCGTGGATGGGGTCGCATACGCGGCGCACCGCCGGATCGACGTCAGGGCCTGGGATGTCGACTACTACGTGCTCAGCTTCTACAAGGTGTACGGACCGCACCTCGCGGTGCTCTATGGCAAGCGCGAGCTGCTCGAACGGCTCGAGACGATCAACCACGAGTTCGTCGCCGGGCAGCTGCCGTACAAGCTCCAGCCCGGCAACCTCAACTTCGAGCTGACGTACGGCGCGGCCGGCATCTACGAGTATCTCGACGCGCTCGGGGCAGACGCGTTCGACTCGATCGCCGCCCACGAAGAACGCCTGGCGAGCCAGCTGCTCGGGTTCCTGGGTGGGTGCCGTGGGGTGGCCGTCCACGGCGAGCGCACGGGCGATCGCGCGCGCCGCGTGCCCACGATCAGCTTCAGCGTTGCCGGCCGCTCGCCAGAACAGCTGGTGCGCCGCGTCGATCACCATGGCATCGGCATCCGGCATGGCGACTTCTACGCGAAGCGCCTCGTGCAGGCGCTCGGCCTCGCCTCGCACGGCGGCGTGATCCGCGTCTCGATGGTCCACTACAACACGGCCGCCGAGCTCGATCGGCTGATCGCGGCGCTCGAGGCCGCGTTCGCGGGCTAGCCGCTACCTGGCCATGTCGCCGAGGATGTTCACCGACTCCTCGACCCACGGATCGCGCGCGAGGTTCTCGCGCCAGCGGGCAAGGCGATCGTCGGTCTTGCCACCGGGACCGGGCGCGGTGGGGGTCGGATCATCGAGGGTGTTGACCTGGAACTTCGCGGGCGCGGCCTTGAGGTCGGGCGAAGCGGCTTCGAGCGCGGCGCGCTGAGCCTTGCGGCGGGCGTCCCACGCGTCACGGGCGAGTGGCACCCGCGTGTCCTGGCTGCGTGCCTTGAGGACGGCGGTGGCCGCCGCGATCTTCGCGAGCACGGGGTGCTTGCTGACGCGGGCCGCGCTCTTCTTCACGAGGGCCTCGACCTTCCACGTGGCAGGCCAGACGTCATGCGGGGCGGCCGAGATCTTCGACCACGCGATCGCGTGCTCGAGCTCGCGCTCGCCGGTCTCGACGTGGCCGGCGGGGTCCGGCAGCACGATGTCGGGCGTCACGCCCTCGCGCTGCGTCGACGAACCGCTGACCCGGAAGAACTGCTGGATCGTGATCTTGAACACGCCGAGCTCGACCTTGCCGCCGGTGACGCGATCGAGATCCGCGAGCGTCTGCACGGTGCCCTTGCCATGGGTGGGGCCGGTGCCGACGATCACGGCACGCTTGTAGTCCTGGAGCGCACCGGCGAGGATCTCGGAGGCTGACGCGCTGAACCGATCGACCATGACGACGAGCGGGCCATCGTAGTCCTCGCCCTTCGTGTCGTCGGACAGGACGTCGCGCTTGCCCCGGCTGTCCTGGACCTGGACCACGGGACCATGGTCGATCATCTCGCCGGTCAGCTCGACGGCATCGCCGAGCAAGCCGCCGCCGTTGCTCCTGATATCGAGCACGACCCCGGCAACGTTGCGCTGCTTCATCTCGCCGAGCAGCTTGTGGATGTCGCTCGAGGCCATGCGCTGGCCGCTGCCCTTGCCGCCGTAGAAGGATGGCAGGTGGATGTAGCCGTAGGTGGGCTGGCCCTTGCGCTGGAGCACCGCGCCGCGGGCGTAGGCCTCCTCGATCACGACGACGTCGCGGGTGATCGCGACGGTCTCCTGGTTCCCGCTCGGCTTCTGCAGCCGGAGCCGGACCACCGTCCCCTTCGGGCCGCGGATCATCTTCACGACGTCATCGATCCGCATGTCACCGACGTCGATCGGATCCTGGCCGTCGGCCGCGACCGAGACGATGAGATCACCGGGCGAGATGCCTCCCTGTCGCCAGCTCGCGCCGCCGGGAACCAGCTCCATGATCTCGATGTAGTGATCGCGCTCGCGCAGCACCGCGCCGATGCCCTCGAGCGAGCCGCTCATGTGGATGTCGAAGTTCGCCTTCTCGGCGGGCGGCAGGTACGTGGTGTGAGGATCGAGCGTGGCCGCGACGGCGTTGATCACGTCGGCGGCGGCATCGAGGGGCTCGGCGGTGCGCAGCCGCGCGAACCGGCCGGCGTACGCCTTGCCGAGATCGGCGCGCGCCTTGGCCTCGCGGCCTTCGGGCGTCGTCGGGATCTGGGCGACCGGTGTCGCCGTCCTGTCCTCGTCGTCATCCTCGCTGGAGCCGCTGCCGGCCTTGGAGGCGCTGCCCGGCTTCTTGTCGGCCGGCTTGTCCGGTTTGAGCCGAGCCTCCATCTGGGAGATCCTCTCGAGGACCTCGAGCTCGAGGCGCTGGCGCCAGCGGTCGCGGAGCTCCTGCTCGGTCGCGGCCGGCTGCAGCTTCTTCGGATCGAGCTCGACGTACTCCTCGTTCGTCAGCTCGAGCGGCTTGGCCAGCAGCTCGCCGACCAGGGTGTCGACCACCGCGACCCGCGCTGCGAAGATCTTGGCCCCGTCGTGCGCCAGAGCGAGCGTGCCGGCGCGCAGCTCGTCATCGATCTTGTCAGAGTAACGGGTCAGCGCCTCGCGGTCGGACCGGAGCAGGAACAGCTTGCTGCTGTCGAGCCGGTCGAGGTAGGTCGCGAACGCGGTGCGCGAGACGTCATCATCGATGGTCTTGCGCAGCAGGTGCTCCTTCTCGAGCAGCTGGAGCACGGCCTCCGACAGCACGGCCTCGCGGGGATCGGGCGGCGGGGTCGGTGCCGCGACCGGACCGGTTTGCACCGCGGCCGTGGGCGCGGGCGCGGGCCGGACGGGCGGCTCTTGCGAGGCCGGCGAGGCCTTCGCGGAGCAAGCGGCGAGCGCGAAGAGAAGGACTCGAGATAGGCGCGGCACTGGTTCAATCTAGCCTGATCCCGCACGGTTTCCACATCGCCGGGTGCCGGGAGCGGGGGTGGCTGACGGTAGGCCCCCATCTCACGCCAGCCGCAGTACAAGCAGGGATGTCGCGGACTCCGTACCCGCTGGTCCTCACCCCCGAACCGACGCCCCCGCGCTCGACGCACGCGCCGCGGATCCTCGTGCTCCATGGCTCGCTGCGCGCGCGCTCGTACAGCCGCTTGCTCGCCGAGGAGGCGGCTCGCGTCCTCGTGGACCTCGGCGCGGACCTCCGCACGTTCGACCCTCGCGAGCTCCCGATCTACGGCAGCGTCCCCGATAGTCACCCGAAGGTGCAGGAGCTGCGCGCCCTGTCGCTGTGGTCCGAGGGCCAGGTGTGGTCGAGCCCCGAGCAGCACGGCGCGATCACCGCGGTGATGAAGAACCAGATCGACTGGATCCCGCTCGCGATCGGTGCGGTCCGCCCGACCCAGGGCCGCACCCTGGCGGTGATGCAGGTGTCCGGCGGCTCGCAGTCGTTCAACGCCGTCAACACGCTGCGACTGCTCGGCCGCTGGATGCGGATGTTCACGATCCCGAACCAGAGCTCGGTCGCCAAGGCGTACGACGAGTTTCACGAGGACGGTACGATGAAGGACTCGGCCTACCGCGATCGCCTCGTCGACGTGATGGAGGAGCTGTACAAGTTCACGCTCCTGCTGCGCGACCGCGTCGACTGGCTCGTCGATCGCTACAGCGAGCGTCGCGAGCACGCCGCGAAGGCCGCGCTCGTGAACCCGGCCAGGCTGTGAGTCTGTCATGATCGGTCCTTCGTGAGCGTCATCGGAACTGCACGTGTGAGCTGCCCCGAATGCGGGCTCGAGCAAGACGCCAGGCTCGTCCAGAGCATCAACACGAAGCAGGACCCCGAGGCGAAGCAGCAGCTGCTGCGCGGCGAGCTCAACCTGCTGGTGTGCGAGTGCGGGAAGCGGACGCAGCTCGTGGTGAACGTGCTGTTCCACGATCCCGACGCCGATTACTTCTGTCAGGTGTGTCCCGGTGGCGACCCCGCGATGGCCAAGGCCGCCGAGCTGTTTCGTGCCTCCGGGGCGCGTGGCACCCAGCGCCTGGTCCCGACCCAGAATGCGCTCGTCGAGAAGGTGAAGCTGCTCGATGCCGGGCTCGAGGACTGGGCGATCGAGATGACCAAGATCCTGCTGCTCGCGTCAACGGACGCGCGCGATCTCGACCGCGTGCTGCTGTTCGAGCGCGTCGAGGACGGCGTGATCCGCTGGGTGCTGTTCGGGGATCATGGCGAGCCGCAGGTGATGGCGAGCCCGCTCGCCGCCTACCAGAAGCTGGCGGCGCGGACCAACGCGCGGCCGTCACCGTTCGAGCTC
>JAGSPR010000448.1 GCA_018262455.1 Deltaproteobacteria bacterium
TGATGATGACGGTCCCGGGCGCCACATCGTGGCTCGTGAACCGCCGCAGCAGGTCGCGTTGCTGCATCCGGTTGAACGGCCTGAACAGCGGGCTCGTCGCCATGAGGTTTCCGAGCAGCCGTTCGCGGGTGAACCCGTGCAAGGCCTCCGCGACCGTTCCGAGCTCGTCCGCGAGCGAGGTCAGCGACTGTCGTCCGACCTCGAACAGATCGACCTCGGTGAGGCAGCCGACGCTCGCCGAGCGTGGTTGTGCCGAGAGCAGCGCCATCTCGCCGAACACGGCGCTCTCGCCGAGTGCCGCGAGCGCGGTCTGC
The DNA here is from genome assembly GCA_018262455.1 of Deltaproteobacteria bacterium. The sequence goes on from JAGSPR010000448.1 coordinate 315, forward strand.
CGGCCGAGCCCGTCGGTCGCGAACACGCGAAGCCTGCCGCTCGCGACGAAGAAGAACGAATTGCCGGCCTCGCCTTCCCGGATCACGAGCGTCTCGGCGGGGACGCGGCGCAGGACCAGCGTGCCGAGCACGCGCCGAAACGCGGCCTCGCTCAGCGACGACAGCAGCGGGATCGGGTGGAGCGCCTGAGGGAACTCCTTGAACGTGGCGGTCGCGTGTTCGGCGCGCTGGAGCGCGGCCGCGATCGCGCCGGCCGGAACCGGCTGACGAACGTCCGGGACCGCGATCGACAGCGATTCCTCGGGAAGCGCGATCCGGGTCGCTGCCTTGCCGAGCATCTCCGACTCACTCCCGTAGGTCACGACCAGCGATGCCGTGAGGTCACTCGCGTCCCCGCCGTGGGCCTCGAGCACACGCGCACACACCAGCGCCGGCAACGGATGGCCCGCCTGGAGGCAGTACCAGGCGACCGCGCGATAGATCCCGGCCGCCGCCGGATCGCCCAGCGCGAGCGCACAGTCGGCCACGCGGATCCGAGCGTCGTAGTCGAGTGGCGACGCTGCGACGATCGCGTCGTAGAGCCGGAGCGCGGGGAGACACTGGCCTTGTCCGAATAACACCGCCGCGCTGCGCTTGACGTCCCCGAGCGAGACCATGCGGTACGGTACACCGCCGGGCGGTTTGCAGCCGGCCTCGTCGCGGCCCTATATTCCGGAGGTCGGAGCCGTGCTCGCGACGCAGGGGACCTCGTGAAGAAATGCGCTAGCTGCACCAAGGATCTGCCGGACGCTGCGCTGCACTGCGTCTTCTGCGGCGCCAAGCAAGCACCCGCGCCAGCCACCGCCGGTGGCGTCGCGAAGACCGTCATGGGTCACGGCAGTAGCGAGATGATCGAACAGCTGAGGGCCCACGCGGCTGCCACCGCGGCCAAGCAGCCGCCGCCCAACCTGCCCTCCGCCTCGCCCTACGCCCCCGCGCGGCCTTCACAAGGCGGCCATGCCCCGCCAGGTGCGCCGCAATCCCCTGCTCCCCCCGCCACCATGGCCCCCGCGCCCGGATCGGTGGCGCCGACGATGTTCGTGCCCGGCGGCGGCGGCCCTCCGGGTGGAGGCTATCCACCCGCAGCTGCGCCGAGTGGTCCCCTCAACGCCGGTCCCGTCCCGGGCCGGGGCTACCCACAACCTCCCGGGCCCGCCCCGATGCAGCCGTTGCCAGCGTTGCCGATCCAGCCGGTGGTGCCGATTCCGGCTGTGATTCCGCCCTACCTGGCGTCACGCACCTCCGCTCGCGCCGGACGTCCGCTCGAGCCGTGGAAGGACAGCCTGCGGCTCATGATGTTCCTGTGGGGCGGCGTGCTCCTGCTGTACTTCGTGACGCCGCTCAGCATCGAGCCGCTGAAGTTCCAGTGGGACAACATCATCGATGGCGAGGGCACGTCGAAGCTCGAGCCGCTGATCATCGTGGCCACCGGCCTGCTCAGCTTGCTGCTCGCGTGGATCCCGATGTCCCCGTCACCCCGCGGGTTGATCGGCGGGGTGCTCGGGTTGACCGGGATCGTGGTGCCGACGTTGCTGGCGCTGTCCAAGTCGAACTTCAGCGTAGACCAGGCGTTCGTTCTGATCGCCCTGGTGGGCACGCTCGTGCTGATCGTCGGCCTGCTGCTGCGCAACGAGTATCGCGACTCGATCCTGCCGCGGCTGCTGGTGACGTTCGGCGTGCTCGCCGTGCTCGCGCCCTACGTCGTGCCGCGGCACGATCGAGTGCTCATCATCGAGATCTTCAAGATGATCATCGAGGGTCCCGGCAAGCTCAAGCTCGTGGCCGCGCTCGAGCTGGCCCAGCTCGGCGTGATCGTGATGGCACTGCTCGCCTGGCTGCCCTCGCCTTCCAGCGGTGCCGCCAAGGTGTTCGCGTGGCTGCTCATCCTGTGGCCCGTCGTCGAGATGTTGACGACGCTCCTGCTCTCCGAGGACATCGTCGCGGCGATCACGGGCAGCCCGAGCCACGCGTTGATGACCTGGGCACCGCTCTCGTCGTTCTTCGTGCTGATCGGCTACGGTTTTGCTTCGGTGCTCGGCAAGCAGCTCGAATAGACGGAGATCCTGATGGCTCATCATCGCGAGGTCGTGATCGGGCACAGTGTGCTCGGTCGCCCCATCGAGGCGATCCACTTCACGCCGCCCAGCTACGCCAAGCCGCGCCCGACGGCGCTGCTATTCGGCGCGATCCACGGCGACGAGGCGGTGACCCAGCTGATGCTCGAACGACTGGCCGATGAGCTGGTCGAGCGTCCGCCTGGTCGCGACACCTGGATCGTGCCGTGCCTCAACGTCGATGGCGTGCTCGCCGGGACCCGCAACAACGCCAACGATGTCGACCTCAACCGCAACTTCGCATCGGCCAGCTGGGGCACCGCGCGTCGACCCGGCTACAACCCTGGTAGCGGACCCGAGGATCAACCCGAGACGCAGCTCCTGGTCGCGCTGATCGAGCGCGTCCAGCCAGCCCGGATGATCGCGCTGCACGCGCATTACCGGATGGTGAACTGGGACGGCCGCGCGGAGCCGCTCGCGCGCGAGCTCGCCGAGCGCTGCGGCTACCCCGTCGAGCACGACATGGGCTATCCGACGCCGGGCTCGTTCGGCACGAAGTACGGGGTCGAGCAGCAGCACGAGGTGATCACGCTCGAGACGCCGTACCTCGTTCCGGACGAGGCGGCGTGGATCGAGTGCCGGACGGCGCTGCGCTGGTGCGTCGACCTTCCAGAGTGACAATTGGTTTCGGCCCGCGCATCCAGTACTTGTGCAGGATGTGACGGCTTGTCACACTTGGTGTTCGTGAGAACGCCCTGGTGGACAGGTCTCGACCTCCGCGTGCTGAGGCACGTGCGCGGGGTGCTGCGCAGGCGTGCGCTCGAGCTGACGCTCGTGGAGCGCAGGCCCGAGGAACCCTCCGCGTTCGCGCCGATCACGAGCGACGAGCATGGCCCTGGGCTTGCGGTGTTCGCACCCGCGCTGTCGACACCGGAGCTGGTCCTGATCGACAGCATGCTCGGCGAGGCGGCGCTCGATGTCGGGGCGGCGCTGGCAGAGCGCGACGCCCCCGAGGACCAGGTCCTTGGCCGGCGGACGACCTATCACGGGATCTTCGGCGCCGCGCCGGCGATGCAGGAGCTCTACGATCTCGTCGATCGGATCGCGCCGTCAGATTCCACCGTGTTGATCCAGGGCGAGAACGGGACCGGCAAGGAGCTGGTCGCCCGCGCGATCCACCAGGCCTCGGACCGACGAGACCGCAAGTTCGTGGTGACGAACTGTTCGGCGTTCAACGACAACCTGCTCGACTCCGAGCTGTTCGGTCACAAGCGCGGCGCCTTCACCGGCGCGGTCGCGGACAAGCCGGGGCTGTTCGAGGTCGCGGATGCCGGCACGTTCTTCCTCGACGAGATCGGTGACATGTCTCCCGTGCTGCAGGTGAAGATCCTGCGGGTGCTGCAGGAGGGCACCTTCAATCGGGTCGGCGACCCCGAGATGCGCAAGGTCGACGTCCGCGTCCTCGCCGCGACGAACCGAGATCTCGGTGCGATGGTGGCAGCTGGACAGTTCCGCGAGGATCTCTACTACCGGATCCACGTGCTCGCCGTGATGTTGCCGGCGCTGCGCGAGCGCCGCGATGATATCCCGCTCCTGATCGAGCATTTTCTCGCGCGCCACCGCCGGACCCGCCCGAAGCGGCTGGCGCCTGCATGCGCGACGCAGATGCTCGCCTACCCGTGGCCAGGCAATGTGCGCGAGCTCGAGAACGAGGTCGAGCGCCTCGTCGTGCTCGCCGGTGATGCGCTCATGATCGGCGCCGAGTTGCTGTCGCCTCGGATCCGGCAGTGGACTCCCATCGACGAATCGGCCCTCGAGCTCGATACCGGATCGTTGCCCGTTGCGGTCGAATCGCTCGAGCGCCGCATGATCGGTGCCGCGATGCGCCGCCACGGTGGCAACAAGACGCGCGCCGCCGAGGACCTCAAGGTGTCGCGGCGAAATCTGATCCGGCTCGTTCAGAAGTATCAGCTCGGATAACCAGGGCCCCCCACGCGTTTTCCTGGCCTCGTGAAAGGGGAAACCATGGAGATGATGAGCGAAAAGACCGTCGGCGGCGGCACGTTGCCTCGCTGGCTCGATCTGCGACCGCTTGGGCTTGTCGCGCTCGCCGGCGCGTTCGTCTGGTCGACCGCGATCGCGACAGGCACGTGGAAGAGCGTGCGGGTCAAGCCCGAGCTGCGAACGATCAAGGTCACGGGCTCCGCGAAGAAGCGGATCACCTCGGATCTGATCGAATGGGAGGCGGTGCTCGAGGCGCACGCGCCGGATCGGACCGCCGCGTACAAGCTGCTCCGCGAGGAGCGCGAGAAGGCCGTGGCCTTTCTCGAGGCGCAGGGCGTGAAGGCGTCCGAGATCCAGCCGCAGTCGACGACGTTCGAGGAAGAATTCGACGTTCACGAGGAGATCAAGGTGCTGCCCGGGACGAACGTCCCGACGAAGACCGCGAAGAGGACCTCGAAAGGCTTCGTCACCCGCGAGAAGATCATCGTCCGCTCGAGCGATGTGCCGCGGATCGAGAAGGCCTCGCGCGAGATCACGTCGCTGCTGGAGCAGGGCGTCTCGATCAGCTCGGAGGCCCCGGCGTACTTCTACACACGACTCGGGGAGCTCAAGGTCGAGATGCTCGCCGCCGCCGGCAAGGATGCACGCGCACGAGCCGACAACATCCTCCGGTCAGCCGGTGGTGCGTCGATCCATCGCCTGCGCGATGCCGACATGGGCATCATCAATATCAACCCCGCCAACTCCACGGAGACCTCGGAGGAGGGCAACAACGACACGTCCTCGTTCGAGAAGGACATCATCACGATC